>CAXUNA010000514.1:0-3261 GCA_964252095.1 uncultured Jatrophihabitans sp.
GGCGTGGGTTCCGCGCCGAACACCGCGATCCACAGCCCGCGGACGACGTCCTCGGCCGTGTGCGCCGCGCTGTCGTGCAACCGGATCCGGCCGGTCAGCGCGACCAGTGCGGCGTCGAGACCCACGTGCCAGTCGGTGACGTCCTCGCCCCGGCGTTTCGCCAGCGCCGACGCGACGCCGGCGAGGTCGATGGCCCCGCGCACGGACGAGCCGACCGCGACGTCGTCGTGCGCGCGACTCGACCGCACGACGTCGACGACCCGGCGCAGCCACGGATCGGGAACCGCCACGACCTGCGCCGCGACGATCGCCGACTCGACCTCGGCCGACTGGTAGCCCATGACGATCCGGCAGGTGCGGTCGTACACCGCCGACGAGATGCGCGCGGTGCCGACCGCGTCGAACGGGTTCATCGCCGCGATCAGCCGGAACCCGGAGGCGGCCCGCACGAGCCCGAGCCGCGGCACGTGCAGCTCACCCTCACTCATGACGGTGAGCAGGACGTTGAGCGTCTCCTCCGGCACCCGGTTGAGCTCCTCGACGTAGAGGAGCGAACCGTTGCGGAGTGCATCGACGAGCGGACCGTCGACGAACACGTCCGGCGTGTACCCGTCGGACAGCACGCGCGCCGGGTCGAAGTGGCCGACCAGGCGCGTCGGGGTCAACTCGGCGTTGCCCTCGACGAAGCGGAATCCGATCGACTCGGCCCGGGCGACGACGCGCAGCAGCGTCGACTTGCCCGTCCCGGGCGGGCCCTCGAGGACGACGTGGGCACCGGCGTCGAGGGCCGCGAGCAGGAGTTCGACCTCCCGCTCGCGACCGATGACGGCGTTGACCGATGGCGCGGCCGGCGCGGGGGAAACGTCGTCGCCCACGCCGACCGCGGTCAGGGGTTTCGTCACAGCGTCAGTGTGACCGATCGCCGATCCGTCACTCAGTGCTCGTGGATCATGACGCCGCGGACGTTCTTGCCGTTCAGCAGGTCGTCGTAGCCCTCGTTGACCTGGTCCAGCGTGTACGTGCGGGTGATGATCTCGTCCAGCTTGAGGTCGCCGCTCTGGTAGAGACCGAGGATCTTCGGGATGTCGGTGGTGGGGTTGCAGTCACCGAACAGCGAGCCCTTGATGGTCTTGCGGAACAACGTGAGGATCGAGCCGGGCAGCTCGATGTTCTGCTCCGAGAGCTTGTTCAGACCGGTCAGCACCACGGTGCCGCCCTTGCCGATGGCGTTGAAGCCGGCCTCGACGACGTCGGAGGTCATGAGCCCGACGGTGAGGATCGCGGAGTCCGCGCCCTGGCCGCGGGTCATGTCGGTGATGGCCGCCTGCGCCTCGTCGTAGTTGGAGAACGCGTGGGTGGCGCCGAGTTCCATCGCCTTCTCGCGCTTGTTCTCCAGCGGGTCGATGACGACGACGTTCTTCGCGCCGGCGTACCGGGCGCCCTGCACGGCGTTGATGCCGATGCCGCCGATGCCGTAGATCGCGACGGTGTCGCCGGGAGCGACGTTCGCGGTGTTCACCGCCGCGCCCCAGCCGGTCGGGACACCGCAGCCGACGAGGACGGCCTTGTCCAGTGGCAGGTCGTCGTCGACCTTGACCACCGAGTTCTGGTGGATCGTGCCCCACTGGCTGAACGTGCCGATCATGCACATCGCGCCGTACTGCCCGCGCGGGCCGGTGATCGGGAAGCGCTCGCCGGGCAGGTAGCCCTCGAGGATGGTGGCGCCCATGTCGCAGATGGACTGGCGGCCGGTCGCGCAGTAGCGGCAGGTGCCGCAGTTCGGGATGAACGAACAGACGACGTGGTCGCCCGCCTTGACGCGGGTGACACCCGGGCCGACCTCTTCGATGACCCCGGCACCCTCGTGGCCGAGGACCATCGGCAGTCGCGCCTCGAGGTCACCGTGCGCGACGTGGACGTCCGAGTGGCACAACCCGGCGTGGGTGTAGCGGATCAGCACCTCACCCTCGCGGGGCCCGTCCAGGTCCAACTCCACGACCTCGATCGGCTTGCCCGGCTCGTACACGACCGCTGCCTTCGTCTTCATCGACGGACGACCTCTTCCTGTGGCTGGTGGGTGGGACGGCGGACCGTGAGACCGCACTGCTCCCCATCCTGTCCCCCACGATGGGCGCCGCCTGTACGAATCTTGAACAACGGCGCTGCGGCCGTCAGACTGCGTGTTGAACGTCGGGCGACGACGCCCGCACGTGCAGCAGTGGGAGGCCACACCGCCGATGCCCGTACCGACGGACGCGAACGACGCCACCCGGTGTCAGTACGGGCACCAGCACGGGCACGACCCGATGCCGGTGCCCACCGGGTCGGCTCCCACCGCGCTGCGCCCCGCGATCTCCGCGGCCTGGCACCGCGCCCAGATGGCCGGGCTCCGGCACGAGGCCCACCCGGACCCGGACCGCGCGTTCGAGATCGAACCGGACAGCCGGCTGCTGGTGGCGGCCCGCCCGGTGCTCGACCAGCTGGCCCTCGAGCTCGCCGACACCCGCTTCGCGCTGATCCTCGCCGACCGGCAGTCGCGGGTGGTCGACCACCGGGTCGGCAGTCACCCGCTGCACGACCGGCTGGCGGAGGTCGGGCTGGTGACCGGCACGGTCTGGGACGAGGAGAACACCGGCACCAACGCCGTCGCCACCGTGTTCGAGCTGCGGCGCGGGCTGTCGGTCATCGGCGACGAGCACTACCTCGACGAGCTCAAGCAGTTCTGTTGTTACGGCGAACCGCTGTTCGACCCGACGTCCGGGCGCCTCGAGGGCGTCCTCGACATCACCGGCCCGGTCGCCGACGCCACCGGCCTGCTCGGGCCGTTCATGTCCCGCGCCCGCCACGAGATCGAGCGCCGCCTGCTCGACACCTCCCGGGCCGCCCACCAGATGCTGCTGCGGGCCTACGAGTCCGCGACCGCCGGCGCGCGGCACCCGGTCGGCGCGAGCGGCGACGACATGATGCTCGCGAACCAGGCGGCGACCACCCAGCTCGCCCGCGACGACATCGCGGTGCTCAAGGCGCTGGTCGCGGGCGGCAGCCGCGGTGCCACCACCATCCGGCTCGCCACCGGCGCCTCGGCGCGGGTCGAGTGCTCGCCGGTCTCACCGGGTGCCGCCGTCCTGCGGGTGCGGCCCACCGCCGCGTCGATCGTCGCCACGACCACCACCGCCAACGGCCGCCGACTCCCGCGCCGCACCAACGTCTCGGTGCTGGTCTGCGGCGAGGCCGGGACCGGCCGCAGCAGCGAGGCGCCGG
>CAXUNA010000515.1:0-3248 GCA_964252095.1 uncultured Jatrophihabitans sp.
GTCCGCGCCGGGCCCGGGTGCCGACGCGCGCGGGCGGCCAGCTCCGCGCCGAACCGCCCGAGCTCGACGACGAGGTAGGCCAGCGCCAGCAGGGCCGCGATCACCACGGGCACCTCGAGCACCGAGGCGATGTGGAAGATCGCGGAGTACAGCGGGTTGTCGGTCATGCCGGTGGGCGTCCTCGGTGGCGGGGTCGGCGGCGTTCGGAGAGCACCCCGACACCCAACAGCACGACGACGGCGAGCCCGCCGAGCATCCACGCCCCGAGCCGGTTCGTCGTGGACCCCGCCCGTTCGGCGGCCGCCGCGTCGTTGCGCGGGGTCGCTCCGGCCTGCGTCGCCGCGGCCGCGATGCTCGGTGCGGACAGGGCGAACCCGCTGATCGCCGTGCCCGGCAGCGGCTTCGCGCCCGTGGATCCGGTCGGCGCCCCCGACGACCGCGGGTCGAACGATGCCCCCGCCCCGGTCGGTCCGGTCCGTGAGGTCGGCACGCCCCCTGCCAGCGGTCCGGTGCCCGTGTCGGGTCCGTGGTTGGGCGCCGACGAGGTGGCGGTGCCGTGTCCGGATCCGGTCGTGTTCCTGGACGTGGAACCACCGGTGACCCTGATCGTCGACTTGGCCGACTGGCCCTGCGATCCCGTGCCGTCGACGACCGACACCCGCGCGTCGTAGGTGCCCGCGTGTGCGTAGCGGTGGGTCACCGACGACGCGGTGGAGGTCGTGGTCCTGGTCGTGACGTCAGGCGTCCCGTCGTCGAAGTGCCAGGTCCAGGTGGTGCCCTGCAACGACCCGTCGGCGGCGCCGGCGAGAGTCACCATGCCGCCTTCCGCGACCGTCGCGGGTGAGGCGCTGATCCGGGTCGGGAGCGGATGGGAGTTCAGGTGCAGCATCATGCGCATCGCGGTCGTGATTCCCGGGCTGGTGAACCCGTTCTGAGCGCTGCTGAGTGAGGGGTCCTCCGAGCCGGGCAGGCGCTGCTGTACCGCGAAGTCGAAGGTGCTCTGATGCACGTCGGGATGCAGGCCGAACGTCGGCGCGTACCCGCCGACGAACGGTGATCCCGGCGCCAGGTTGTCGGCGAGATCGCCCGCCGCCGCCGACAACTCGGCCGGAGTGCCGAAGCCGGGACAGAAGAAGTCGATCGTCTTCACCACGTCCGGAGGCAGACCCATCGCCCGGATGACGGAGACGACCGACGGTCCGCTGAGCGGTTCCGTCGGCCGGGTCGGACCTTGGTAGACCTGCGTCAGGACGTCCTGGGTCACGTCGTTCGCCAGCTTGGACGCCGTGAAGGTCTCGCCCAGATCGGGGAGCAGCACACCGTTCGGGTCGAAGACCGTGACGACGAGCTCGGCCTCGTCCCCGGCCGCCGAGGCCGGGGCGGCAACGCTCACCGACAACGCGAACAGGCCGGCTGCGAGCAGCAGCCGGCCTGTCCGTGCGGTGCGTGGGATCAGGTGACCTTCACCTTGCCGAGCGACGGCGTGGTGGTCGCCTGGAGCAGGTCACCGAACTTCGGGTCGAGGGTCGGGTCCTCGATCTGGGTGATCGGCTTGGTGGCGATGCTGTACTTGCCGGTCTGCGTCGGCTTCACGGTGAACACGACCTTGCCGGCCGCGGACGTCTTCGCCGTGGCGATCGTGGTCGTCGCCGCCCCGGTGGTGCTGGGGGTGAAGAGCAGCGAGACCGTCGTGCCGACGATCGCGGGCGCGCCCGGCACCACGTTGCGCACGGCGGCCGTGAAGGTGAACGGCGTCCCCGACGGAACCGAGCCGGGCAGTGTGGTCGTCGTGACCTGCGGCGTGGCGTCCGGGATGAACGGCGCCCCGCCGTTCGCGGTGTCGGTCGCGAGGAACGCCCCGATCGCGGACTGCGCCGCGGGCGAGGTGATCCAGGCGAGGAACTTGCGGGCACCGGTGGTGTTGATCTTGACGTTGGTGTTGCCCGCGAACTTGGCCGCGTTGATGCCGTAGGCGTGGAACGAGTTGACCAGAGCTGTGTTCGTGCCGCGCGCGGTGGCGTCGTTGCCCCGGGTCAGGATCTTGAGGTTGTTGGTGATCGAACCCTGCGACAGCAGGTACTGGTACGTGCCGCGGTCGGTGAACACATAGCAGTTGCCGCCGGCGTAGTTGCACGCGTCGGCGTTCTGGATGTTCGGGCCCTGCGTCAACCCGGTGGTGTGGTACCAGGCGGGGTTGGTCGGGGCGTCGGGGCACGCGCCCGTCGTCGTGCTCGGGGCGGTGCCGCCGCCGTTCACGTCACTGACCGTGCAGGTCGGGACCCCGTGGCTCAGCGCCCAGAGCAGGTGCTCCTGGACGGTGGTGCCGGGCGTGCCGCCGCGGGAGACGAAGTTGGCCGTGCCGGCCGCACCGGCCGTGGCGACCTTCTCGAACGCCGTGACGATGTCGTGGGCGCCGCCGCCGCTGACGACCCCGGCCGGGTCGCTGGCCGGGCCGAGCAGGACGTAGTCGCCCCAGAAGATCGCGCGGCCGTACTGCTCCAGTGAGTAGCCGTCGGCGACGAACTGGTTCTCCAGCGACGCCGCGTGCACGATCAGCGCGCTCGCCGACCCCGCCTCCGCGTACTGGATCGCGGCACCCGTGCCACGGCTGACGTAGTTCAGCGTGATGCCGGGGTTGGCCGCCTCGAAGCCGGGCTTGATGACCGCCTGCACGAGGTTGGAGTCGAACACGTCGCTGGTACCGACGACGGTGAGGGTCTTCTCGTTGTCGGCGAGAGCGGGGGCAGCCGTCGCCGCGAGAGCGGACGACGCGGCGACGAACGTCGCGAGCGCGAGAGCCGCGGAGCGGCGAGTGAGTCTGGGCACCGCGGGAACGTAACACCGCACCTGCCGAACTCCTAGATCCGTCAGGTTGCGATTGCGGCTCGCTGGAAGGATCTCCTGCTCGGATGAGGGATTCGCGTCAACCCGTCACCTTGAGGAACAGCCGGGCCGGGGCGGCGATCCCGATCTGCGTGGAGATGCGCAGGAAGCCGGCCGCCGTCGCGACGTAGGTGACCTCGCCGGCCGTCGCCGCCTTCGCCGCGCACAACTGTGCGTCGTTGGCGGGGTCGGCGTCACCGGCGATCCCCACGCGCGCTCCCGCGGGGACGGTGAAGGTGACCGAGTCCCCGACCAGCAGCACGACGGTCGGGGGTTCGGTCGCACTCGCCTCCGCGGTCGCGGTCTCGGCGGGAACCGCCACCGACGGACCGCACGCGGCGACGGTCCGCAACGGCACCGCCGAC
>CAXUNA010000516.1:0-2770 GCA_964252095.1 uncultured Jatrophihabitans sp.
GGCCAGCTCGCAGTTCGTGTCCGGCCTCCTGCTCGCCGGCGCCCGGTTCGACAAGGGCGTGGAGATCGTCCACGTCGGCGCGGGGCCGGTCCCCTCGGCCACCCACATCGCGATGACGGTGCAGGCGCTGACCGACGCCGGCGTCGCCGTCGACACCTCGCAGCCCGGTGTGTGGACCGTCGCTCCCGGACCGGTGCTCGCGGTCGGCGTCGACGTCGAGCCCGACCTGTCCAACGCCGCGCCGTTCCTCGTCGCCGCGCTCGTCACCGGCGGGGTGGTCCGCGTGACCGGCTGGCCCGCGCGCACCCACCAGCCGGGCGACCGGCTGCGGACGCTGCTGCGCGACATGGGTGGACGCACCGAGAGCGGTGACGACGGCAGTTTCACCGTGCACGGCACCGGCGTCGTCCACGGGATCGACGCCGACCTGCGCGATGTCGGCGAGCTGACGCCGGTGCTCGCCGCGGCCCTCGCGCTCGCCGACTCCCCGTCCGTCCTGCGCGGCATCGGCCACCTGCGCGGCCACGAGACCGACCGGCTCGCCGCCCTCGCGACCGGCATCTCCGCCATGGGCGGTGACGTCACCGAGACCGCCGACGGTCTCGCCATCCACCCGCGACCGTTGCACGGTGCAACCTGGGCGGCCCACGCCGACCACCGGATGGCCCAGGCGGGCGCGGTGCTCGGCCTCGCGGTCGACGGCGTCGAGGTCGACGACATCGCCTGCACCACCAAGACCATGAGCGACTTCCCGGAGCGCTGGGCCGCGCTCGTCGGTTCCGGTTCCGCCGACACCGAGGGCGGGGCGTAGCCCGTGGCGCGTCGCGGCGGTCTCGGTCGGTACGACGAGGACGACGTCCGCATCCGTCCGACCCGCAACGGCAGCCGACCCCGTTCCAAGCAGCGCCCCGACCACGTCGAGGCCCTCGACGGCCGCGTCACCACCGTCGACCGCGGGCGGTTCGCCGTGCTGCTCGACGACGGCACGGAGCTCATCGCGATGCGGGCGCGGGAACTCGGCCGCGCGGGCATCGTGGTCGGAGACCGCGTGGGGGTCGTGGGTGACACGTCCGGCGACGACGACGCCCTGGCCCGGATCGTCCGGCGCGACGAGCGCACGACGATCCTGCGACGCAGCGCCGACGACGACAACCCCACCGAGCGCGTTCTGGTCGCGAACGCCGACCAACTCGTCGTCGTCACCGCCCTCGCCGACCCGCCCCCGAGCTTCGGGTTCATCGACCGCTGCGTGGTCGCGGCCCTGACCGCCGGCCTGCAACCGTTGCTGTGTCTCACCAAGGCCGACCTCGCCGAGCCCGACGAGACCATCGCCCGGTACCAGGTGCTCGACGTGTCCGCCGTGGTGCTGCAGCGGGACCGGTTCGACGTCGACCTCGACCGGCTGCGGCAGCGGCTCGTCGGACAATCCTCTGTGTTGATCGGCCATTCCGGGGTGGGGAAGTCGACGCTGGTGAACGCCCTGGTGCCCACCGCACTGCGCAGCACCGGCGTGGTGAGCGCGATCGGCAAGGGACGGCACACGTCGAGCTCGGCGATCGCCCTGCTGCTGCCCGACGACCCCGAGGGCGGCTGGGTCGTCGACACCCCCGGGGTCCGGTCGTTCGGCCTGGCCCACGTCGGCCCCGACGACCTGCTCTGGGCGTTCCCCGATCTCGAGGGCGGCGCCATCCTGTGCCCCCGCGGCTGCAAGCACCTCACGGCCGCCGACGGCTGCACGCTGGACGAGTGGGTCCGCACCGGACACGCGGTGCTCGAGCGGCTCGAGGCGTTCCGACGCCTCGCCGAGAGCCTTGCCAAGGGCGGCGACCAACGGGTGTCCGAGCACTGAGACCCGCTACGGGACACTGGAGGCGTGGCCGACACCGACCAGACCCCGACCGATCCGACCGCCTCCCCTTGGCTCGACTCCCCGTGGGCCGACGACCTGCGGGTCGCCCTCGAGCTGGCCGACCTCGCCGACGTGATCTCCGCGGCCCGCTTCCGGGCCGACGACCTCGTGGTCGAGACCAAGCCCGACCTCTCCCCCGTCTCCGACGCCGACAAGGCCGTCGAGGAGGCGATCCGCGCGCACCTGGCGCAGGAACGCCCCGCCGACGCCATCACCGGTGAGGAGTACGGCGTCGACCCCGGCGCCGGGGCGCGCCGGTGGATCGTGGATCCCATCGACGGCACCAAGAACTACGTCCGCGGCGTGCCGGTGTGGGGCACCTTGATCGGGCTGGTCGACACCGGCGCCGGCGGCCCCGACGACACCGTCGTCGGCGTGGTCTCCGCGCCCGCGCTGCACCGGCGCTGGTGGGCGGTGCGCGGCGGCGGGGCGTACGGCTCGGTCGCCGGTGGCGCCCCCCGCCGGCTGCGGGTCTCGGGCGTCGGGTCGCTCGACGACGCCTCGGTCTCGTACTCCTCGCTCGAGGGGTGGAAGGCCCGCGGCCTGCTGGACAACCTCGTCGCGCTCACCGAACGCGCATGGCGCAACCGCGGCTACGGCGACTTCTGGTCGTACATGCTCGTCGCCGAGGGCGTGGTCGACGTCGCGGCCGAGCCCGAGCTCTCGCTGTGGGACATGGCGGGCGTCGTCCCCATCGTCACCGAGGCGGGCGGCATCTTCACCGGCCTCGACGGCACCCCCGGCCCCTACGGCCCCGACGCCGCGGCCAGCAACGGCAAGCTGCACGCCGACCTGCTCGCCACCCTCAACCGGGAACCCGATCCTGCGAGATCCGGCGTCACCCTGACGCCGGATCTCGCA
>CAXUNA010000516.1:2780-3236 GCA_964252095.1 uncultured Jatrophihabitans sp.
GGGTCGGCGGCCGCCCCCCCCCCCGGCCCCCCCCGGCCCCCCCCCGCCCCCGCCTGCGCCCAGGATCGCGCTCAGCCCACCGCGCTGGCGAGGGCGTCGACCGCCTCGGCGCCCGGGTAGGCGAGCAGGGTCGCGCCGGACAGCGCGAGCTTCGAGCCACGGACCCCGCTGCCGATGACGATCCACGGCGCGGCGGCGACCCGGGCGTCGAGCCAGACCGGCCAGTCGGCGGGCAGTCCGATCGGGGTGATGCCGCCGTACTCCATCGAGGTGGCGGCGACCGTCTCCTCGAGCGGCGCGAACGAGGCCTTGCGGGCGTCGAGCCGCCTGCGGACGACCCCGTTGACGTCGGCGCGGGTGGTGGCGAGGACCAGGCACGCGGCGTGACGGGTGACCTCGCCGCGCCGGCCGGCCACCACCACGCAGTTCGCCGACTGCTCCGGGGTGACGCCGTAG
>CAXUNA010000517.1:0-2379 GCA_964252095.1 uncultured Jatrophihabitans sp.
GCGACGACGCGCACCGCCGACAACGGCGGCATGCTCGCCGGCGTCGAACACTTCTTCAAGAATCTCTTCAGCGACGACGACGACGCGACCGGCACGCGCGCTTCGCAATACACGAGCGCCGTGCGCGGCGGCCGCGCCGTCGTCGGTCGCGCTGCCGCCGCCGAACGGGCAGTTCGACTACCAGATCGGCGGGCCGTACACCCCGGACGCGGCGGTGCGGGTGGTCGACCGCGACCGCAGCGCCGCTCCGGTGCCGGGGTCGTACAACGTCTGCTACGTCAACGCGTTCCAGAGCCAGCCGGACGAGAAGGCGTTCTGGTTCGACCAGCACCCGGACCTGCTGCTGCGGATCGACGGCCAACCGGTCTCCGACCCCGGCTGGCCCGGCGAGTACATCTTCGACCTCACCACGGCCGCGATGGGGGCGGCGGTCGGGGAGATCGTCGGGGGCTGTATCGGGGGGTGGGCGACGAGCGGGTTCCAGGCCGTCGAACCCGACAACCTCGACGCCTGGACCCGCTCGAAGGGCGGTTACGGCGAGTCGCAGGCGCTGGCGTTCGCGACCCTGCTGACGACGGCTGCGCACGCCGCGGGGCTCGCGATCGGCCAGAAGAACGCGGGGGATCTCGGCACGAAGGGTCGCGAGGCGGGATTCGACTTCGCCGTCGCCGAGGAGTGTCAGCTGTACGAGGAGTGCGGCGACTACACCGACGTCTACGGCGGCCGGGTGTACGAGATCGAGTACACCGACAACCCCGAGAGCGCCTACACCGACGCCTGTGCCGACCACGGCGCCACCGTGTCGATCATCCTGCGCGACCGCGAGGTCGTCCCCCGCGGCGATCCGGACTACGTCTACCGCGCCTGCTGACCGGCCGGGGCGCGATCTGACGACACCTGTGTCGCGGGTTCGCGCTCGCTGGGCCGGACACGCGATCTGCCGACACATGTGAGCGGCCCCGTCACGACGACTGGGGTCCGAATCCGTCCTCCGACCTCCCGACAGCACGGTTTCGGACCCCAGTCGTCGAGAATCGGCCTTGACTGTTGACCGTCTGGTCAATATTGTTGACCGCATGGTCAACACGATGGAACGACATGATGTCGACGCCCAGCGGGTCGGCACGGTGGTGCGGGTGTACGTGGCCGTGGTGGTCGCGACGCTCGCGGTGCTCGCGCTGCTCCAGGCCGTCGGGTCGAGCGGTGCGACGTCGGGGGCGTGGATCCACGCGGTGATCGTCGCCTTCTTCGCGGTACTGCTCCCGGTGCGGTTGCGGGCGGCGAACCGGGGCAGCCGTGACGCGTGGCGGGCGGTCGGGATCATCAGTGCGGTGGTGGCGGTGGTCAACGTCGTCGAAGCCGTGATCCCGGGGCTGTTCCCCCTGTGGATGCGGCTGGAGTGCGTGGGAATCGCCGTGCTGATGGCGGGAGTGGTACTGCTGGTGGTGCGCGCACGACGGTGACGGGAGGGCGATGACGGGCACGGTGGCACGACCCCGGCAGCGGCTGTCGGCCGACGAGCGTCGCGAGCAGTTGTTCGCCGCCGCCGTCGAGGTCCTCGCCGAGCAGGGCTTCGCGGGCGCCACCGCCGATGCGATCGCCCGCCGCGCGGGGGTGTCGAAGGGCCTGCTCTGGCACTACTTCGACGACCGGGACGACCTGCTCGAGCAGACCGCCCGCCGCACCCTCCGGACCCTGCTCGACGCGGTCGGGGCCGTGATCGACCTCGCCGCGCCGGCGCCGGAGGTCATCCGCGCCGCGCTGCACGGTGCGGCCGACCTGCGCCGCACCCACGGCGCGGAGCGGCGGGCTATGAACGAGATCGTCCTCAACCTCCGCCAGCCCGACGGCTCGCTCCGGCTCGGCCTGTCCGACTACGACGACGCCTACGCGGCCCAGGCCGACATCTTCCGGCGCGGCCAGGCCGAGGGCGACATCCGTCCCGATCTGGACCCGATGTTGCTCGCCGTCACCTACCAGGGCGCGGTCGACAGCATGCTGGGCTACCTCGACGCCCATCCGGACGCCGACGCCGACCGGCACGCCGACACCGTCGCCGACGTCCTGCTCGGGGGCGCCGCTGTCACCGCTCGCCGGCGGCCCGGGAAGGGGAAGCCGTGACCGACCAGCTGCACCGTTTCGTCGACGCCCAGGACGCCGGCGGGACCTTCGACTGCGCGCTGGCCGAACTGCGCGCCGGGCGCAAGACCAGCCACTGGATGTGGTTCGTCCTGCCCCAGCTCGCGGGACTCGGCCGCAGCGCGATGGCCCAGCGGTACGCGATCACGTCGCTCGCCGAGGCCCGGGCGTACCTCGCGCACCCGGTCCTCGGCCCGCGCCAGCGGCAGGGTGGAACCGGTGGGCGGGGGCGGCCCCCCC
>CAXUNA010000517.1:2389-3233 GCA_964252095.1 uncultured Jatrophihabitans sp.
GCCCCCCCCCGGGGGGCGCGCGGGGGCGGGGGCTCCCCGCCCCCACCCGGTCCTCGGCGAGCGACTGCGGCAGTGTGCAACGGTTCTGCTGGAGCTGCCCACCACCACCACGGCCGAGGTGGTGTTCGGCGGCATCGACGCGGTCAAGCTGCGTTCGTCGATGACGCTGTTCGCCGCCGCCGCACCCGACGAGCCGGTCTTCCGCCGGGTGCTCGGCCGCTACTTCGAGGGTGAACCCGATCCCGCCACCGACCGGCTGCTGGCCGGCGGTCCTACGCGGTGACGCGCTTGTAGCGGATCACCCGGTAGTGGCTGCGGGTCTCGTAGCCGAGCTGGGCGTCGCCGGGGTGACCGGTCATCTTGACGTTCTTGTCGGTGTAGCCGTACCCGAAGCTGTAGTACGTGAACGACTTCCCGTCCGCAGCCCACTTGCCGAAGACGAACATGTGGCCGTCGGTGGTGTCGTCGAACAGGTCGCCGGTGTGCACGGTGCTCCGGTTGATGGTGCTCGGCGTCGTGGTCTTCACGCTGTTCACGTAGGCGAACGCCATGTTCTCCGACGCGCGGTGGGCGAAGCCGTCGGTGTTGAAGTCCGACCCCAGGTGCAACATCATGTCCGCGTACCCGGAGCAGTCCAACCGGTAGCTGTGGTCGTGGTTGAGGTCGATCTGGTACTTGCTCTGGTTGTAGGCGAAGTGGTGCTTGGTCCAGTCGTCGCCGCGGGAGATCACCTCGGCCGCGGAGATCGTCCCGTCGAGGGAGCTGGCGGCCGGGCGCACGGCCTGGGCGGGTGCCGCAGCCTTCGCCGGTGTCGCGGCCTGCGCCGGCGCTCCCGCGCCGAGCG
>CAXUNA010000518.1:0-3226 GCA_964252095.1 uncultured Jatrophihabitans sp.
GAGATCGGACCGCGCGGGCCGAGGACGACGTCGTTGTCCGCGCGCGGCGGCGTCACGGTGGGCGACGTGAGCTCGGCCAGCAGTTCGTCGGGCGGGCTCTCGCGACCGACGCGCGCCGAGACCTCGGTGATGTCCGCCGCCGCCGTACGGTACGCGGTGACGTAGCTGCCCGCGGGCTGGGCGGCACCGGCCGCACGGGTGGCGAGGTGGGCGGCCAGCCCCTGCTTGCTGCCGACGACGTGACCGAGCAGGGTGCGGATGCTCCAGCCGGGGAGCACGGTGCCCGCGTCCCAGGCGTCGTCCGGGAGGTCCTGCGCCCACTGCGCGAGCGCGGCGGCCTGGGCGTCGTACGCGGCGACCTCGGCCGCCAGTCGCGGCGCGGCCACGGCTAGCCCGTGCCCTACCCGAACAGCGCCGGGAAGGTGCCGCGGCGGGCGTCGCGCAGGTCGCCGACGGGGACGCGGAACAGGCCCTGCACCTCGAGGTCCGAGGACAGCACGTCGACCACGCCGATACGCGCGTGCGGCAGCCGGCGGGCGGTGCACATGTCGGTGAAGCGGATCTCCTCGCTGCGCGGCACGGTGACGATCGCGCGCCCGGCCGACTCGGAGAACAGCGCCACGAACGGGTCGATCCCCTCCGGCAGCACGATCCGCGCACCGGCCGGACCGCCGACGCAGCACTCGACCAACGCCTGCGCGAGACCACCGGTCGACAGGTCGTGCGCCGAGTCGAGCAGGCCGTCGCGGGAGGAGTTGATGAGGATGTCGGCGAGCAGCTTCTCGCGCTCGAGGTCGACGGCCGGCGGCCGGCCGCCGAGGTAGTCGTGGACGATGTGCGCCCAGGCCGACCCGCCGAACTCGTCGCGGGTCTCCCCCAGCAGGTAGACCAGCGCGCCGTCGGTGGTGAAGCCCTGGCGGGTGCGGCGGGTGACGTCGTCGATCACGCCGAGGACACCCAGCACCGGGGTCGGCAGGATCGCGGTGTTGCCGGTCTGGTTGTAGAAGCTGACGTTGCCGCCGGTGACGGGTGTCTGCAGCACCGTGCACCCGTCGACCAGCCCGCGGACGGTCTCGCTGAACTGCCACATGACGCCCGGGTCCTCGGGCGAGCCGAAGTTCAGGCAGTCGGTGACCGCGACCGGCCGGGCACCGGTGGTGGCGACGTTGCGGTACGCCTCGGCGAGGGCGAGCTGCGCGCCCGCGTACGGGTCCAGCCGGCAGTAGCGACCGTTGCCGTCGACAGCGATCGCGAAGCCGCGGTCGGTGGAGTCGTCGAGACGGACCATGCCGCTGTCCTCGGGCTGCGCGAGCACGGTGTTGCCGAGGACGTAACGGTCGTACTGGTCGGTGACCCAGGCGGGGTCGGCCAGTTCCGGCGCCGCGACCATCCGCAGCAGCGTCGCCCGCAACGCGTCGCCGGAGCGGGGCCGCGGCAGCGAGATGGTGTCGTCGACGAGGGCGTCCTGGTCGGCCGGGCGGCGGATCGGCCGGTCGTACACCGGGCCGTCGAGCGCGACGGTGCGCGGCGGCACGTCGACGATCGGCTCGCCGTGCCAGGAGATCCGCAGCCGGTCGTCGTCGGTGACCTCGCCGATCACCGTGGCGAGGACGTCCCAGCGGGCGCAGACCTCCATGAACTCGTCGATCTTGTCAGGGGAGACGACGGCCATCATGCGTTCCTGCGACTCGGAACCGAGGACCTCTTCGGGCGTCATCGACGCCTCCCGCAGCGGCACGTCCGAGAGCTCGACCCGCATGCCGCCGTCGCCGCCCGCGGCGAGTTCGGCGGTCGCGCAGGAGATCCCGGCCGCACCGAGGTCCTGGATCCCCGTGACGAGTCCGGCCGCGAAGATCTCCAGGCAGCACTCGATGAGGACCTTCTCGGCGAACGGGTCGCCGACCTGGACCGCGGGACGGTTGGCCGGGGTGTCGTCTCCGGCGAACGTTGCACTGGCCAACACTGCGCCACCGATGCCGTCGCGGCCGGTCTTCGCCCCGAACAGGACGACGAGGTTGCCGACGCCGGATGCCTTCGCGAGCTGGATGTCGCCGGGCTTGAGCACACCGACGCACAGGGCGTTGACGAGTGGGTTGCCGATGTAGGAGGCGTCGAACCCGATCTCACCGCCGACGTTCGGCAGGCCGAGACAGTTGCCGTAACCGCCGACGCCCGCGACCACACCGGGCAGCACGCGCGCGGTGTCGGCGGCGTCGGCCGGCCCGAAGCGCAGCGAGTCCATGACCGCCACCGGCCGCGCGCCCATCGTGAGGATGTCGCGCACGATGCCGCCCACCCCGGTCGCCGCACCCTGGTACGGCTCGACGTAGCTCGGGTGGTTGTGCGACTCGATCTTGAAGGTGACGGCCCAGCCGTCGCCGGCGTCGACCACGCCGGCGTTCTCGCCCATGCCGACCAGCAGCACGTCGTTCGGGTCGCCGATGGTGCCGAACTTCCTGAGGTGGACCTTGGAACTCTTGTAGGAGCAGTGCTCGCTCCACATGATCGAGTACATCATCAGTTCCGACGCCGTGGGACGTCGTCCGAGGATCTCGCGGATGCGGGCGTACTCGTCCGGCGCCAGGCCGAGTTCCCGCCACGGCTGCCCGCGGTCCGGGTCCTGCGCGGCGAACGGAACGGTGTCGACTGCAACGGTGGCGCTCATGACGCGGCGACCAGCTTCGCCAGGACGGACGTGAAGAACGCCAGGCCGTCGGTGCCGGGGCCGGTGAGCGCCTCGACGGCGTGCTCGGGGTGCGGCATCAACCCGACGACGTTGCCGGCCTCGTTGCTGATCCCGGCGATGTCGCGGTACGAGCCGTTCGGGTTGCCCTCGCGGTAGCGCGCGACCACGCGGCCGTTCGCCTCGAGCTCGTCGAGCACCGCGGCCGACGCGACGTACGCCCCCTCGCCGTTCTTGAGGGGGACGACGATCTCCTGCCCCTCGGCGTAGTCCGACGTCCAGGCGGTCGCGGCGTTCTCGATCTGCAGCGCCTGGTCACGGCACACGAAGCGGCGGTGGTCGTTGCGGACCAGCGCGCCGGGCAGCAGGTGCGACTCGCACAGGACCTGGAACCCGTTGCAGATCCCGAGCACGGGCAGGCCGTCGCGGGCGGCCGCGATGATCGCGTCCATCACCGGCGAGAAGCGGGCGATCGCGCCGCACCGCAGGTAGTCGCCGTAGGAGAAGCCGCCGGGCAGCACCACCGCCGCGACGTCGTGCAGG
>CAXUNA010000519.1:0-3223 GCA_964252095.1 uncultured Jatrophihabitans sp.
GTCCAGCGAGTGGGCCTGTTCGCGGCGGGTCTGCCCGGCGGGCAACGGGGTGCCGAGGTCACGCAGGGTGTCGAGCAGTTCGGCCCAGCCCGCGCCGTAGCGGTCGGCGAGCACCCGCCGGTTCCGGCGTCGCCGCCGTCGCCAGGCCTTCGCGGCCACGATGGTCGCCGCGATCAGCAGCAGCAGGCCCACCGGCGACCCGCCGTAGGTGAGCGCGGCGAGGATCCAGCCCGGGACGCCCGCGGCCGTCGCGGGCGGGTTCCGGCGCGCGAGTCGCTGCGAGTTCGCCGCGAGCTGCGCCGCCTGGTCGAGCGAGCTCAGCGGCTTGGTGACGGTCGGCGGCGGGACCACCGCTGCCTCCTTGTCCTGCGCGGTGACCGGCGGCTGCTGCGTGGGTTTCTTGGACCGCGCCGGCATGAACACCGTGTTCGACACGGTCGCCCACCGGCCCGTCCCGACCCGCAGCTCGACCCAGGCCTGCACGTCCTTGCCCTTGACCGTGCCGTCGGTCTCCGGAACCGCACCCAGCACCACCCGCGCGGGGATGCCCAGCTGGTTCGCCATCAGCGCGAACGTCGAGGCGTAGTGCTCGTCGGTGCCGACCAGCTGCGGCCGGTTGAGGAAGGTCAGCAGGCGGTAGATCGAGTGGCCCGGCAGGTAGATCTCCTCGCCCGGACCGCCGTCGCTGTAGGCGCCGGTGGCCTTCATCCGGGCGCCGACCGCCAGCAACCGGGCGATGCCGGAGTCGGAGTCCCTGCCGGCCAGCTTGGTGATCGCGGCGGAGGTGAAGCCGTCGGCGTCGGAGCTCACGCTCGGGGTGCCGGCACCGGTGTCGGTGGCGGTCACCGCCGGTTGCGCCAGCGACGCGGTGATCCGGATGCGGTCGCCCCGGGCGAGCAGGGCGGCGCTCACCCCGGAGTCGGTGGCGAGGTCGAAGCGGAAACCCTCGTCGAGCGCGGTCGCCCGCGGACCCTCGAAGGTGACGCCCGCGACGGTGCCGGCCGACGGGATCCAGGCCTTGGCGTCGACGTAGTCGGCGTAGCCCGCGATCGTGACGGTGAAGCTCGTCGTGGGGCCGCTCGCCCCGGTGTCGATGCGCGTGCCCACCCGCTGGAACTCGTCCGCCGGGTCGCCGTCGATGCCCGCGGTGCCGTTCGTGGCACCCCAGACCGAACCGTCGTAGCCGTCGAGTGTCGCGAACCGGATCGGCTGGTTCTCCGGGAGACCCTGCACCGTCATGAGGGTCTGGTTCCAGGCGAGCTCGGCGTGCTGGGTGTACTTGCGGAAACCGACGAGCGGCGAGGCGTACTGCCCGACGTCGAACGGCGGCGTGATGTGGCTGCGCAACACGGTGCGCGGCTGGTCACCGCCCGGCAGCGCCGGTCCGAGCCCGACGGCCACACCGCCCGCGACCCCGAGCACGACGACCGCGGTGACGAACCGGGCGGCCCGGCCGGCACCCCGCCCGCTGACCGGACGCCGGCGGATGTTCCGCACCCCGAGCCAGGCGAAGGCCACGACCGCGAACAGTGCACCCTGCACCAGTTCGTCCGCGGGCCGCGCGGTCCCGAGCAGCACGACGGCGGCGAGCAGCAGCACCATCGCCGTGACCGGCGCCCACGGCCGGGCCGTCCGACGCGCGAGGGTGTACGCCGCGGCACCGGCGAGCAGCCCGAGGATGTAGGGGATCGACAGCAACGGACCCGATCCGTCGACCGGCGGCAGCGTGGTGAGCAACTGCTTCCACCCGTTGACGCTGACGTCGGCGAGCCCACTCCAGGTACGGAGGGTCGGGAAGACCCCGGCGGCGGCGTCCGGGCGCAGTGCGATGGCCCCGCCGAGCAGGAAGAACGCCGCGACGGCCATCACCAGCACCGTGATCCACGGCGCTCGCAGCGCGACGGCGAGATGCCCGATCACCAGGCCGAGCACGAGGCCCGCGGCGCCGACCGCGAGGAACTCGGCGCCCGTGAAGGTGGACCGGAAACCGGCGAGGGCGAGCAGGCCGAGCACGAGCACGAACACGGCGTCGACGAGGTCGGGCCGCGACGGCGTGAGGTGGACACGCCGCGGCCGGGGCGCGGTGTGCGTCATGCCGCACCCACCACCCGCATCAGCCCGGTGAGGTCGCGCAGGACCGGCACGCGCAGCACGGTGATCCCGCTCGCGGACGCGAGTGAGGCCGTCGCGGCCGGGTCGGCGCACACCGCGACCACGCGCACCTCGGGCGGGAAGTGCGCGGCCGCCCGGCGGATGTCGACGAACGGGGTCTCGGCCCCGGTCACGAGGAAGGCGGTGCTGGTGTCGGGCGCGACCTGGACGGCGCGGACGGCGAGGCCCGCGAGACCGCCGGGGGTGGGGGTGGCCCGCGCGAACGCGTCGAGGACGAGGTGACCGGCCCGGCCGTCGACGATCTGGTCCGCGACCAGCGCGGTGGTCTCCATCTCGTCGCGGACGGCGCGCGCGGCGATCGACGCCCCGAGCGACACCGCGAGCTCGAATTCGTCCTCGTCGCGGTAGGCCGCGCCCGACCCGTCGACCGCGACCGTGATGTGCGATCGGCGGGTGTCGAGGAACTGGCGCACCAGGAACTGACCGCCGGTGCCGGCGGCGCTGATCTTCGCCGACGACTTCCAGTGGATGTAGCGGCGGTCGTCGCCCGGTGCGTAGTCGCGCAGGGCGTGGAAGGCGAGGTCGCTCATCGAGACGTCGCGGGTGGTCTGCCCCTCGAGGTCGCGGACCAGGCCGGTGCCCAACGAGTCGAGCAGGACCGTGCGCGGGTGGACGAACAGCTCGACGACCTCGGTCCACGCGACCGCTCGCCGGAACAGCCCGAACGGGTCACCGCGGACCGACGTCACCGGCCCGACCGGATACACACCCCGGCGTTCGGTGGGGACGAGGAACAACTCCTCGTGCCGGGCTCCGGCCGCGAGGGTGGGGAGTTCGAAGGCGATCGCGCGGTCGGCGACCGGCACCTCGAGGGTGAGGGGCAGCAGCGGCCGGCGGGCCCGGTTCGTGACGGCGACCTGACCCGCGGACGGATCCCCGACCGTCACCCGCGCGGGTCGCACCGCCACCTCGACGCCGATCACGGTGCGGCCGATCGTGAGCACGGCACACCCGAGCCAGAGCACCAGGCCGACCGCCGCGGCGTACCGCAGTTCGACCCAGCCGAGCACGGCTCCCGCGACCGCGGCGACGACCGCCGCGACGTCGAGCG
>CAXUNA010000520.1:0-3205 GCA_964252095.1 uncultured Jatrophihabitans sp.
GCCCCGAGGTGGCCGGCGGGGGGCGCAGCGGTGCCGCCGCCGCGGCGACGGCCCGCCCGGCGGTCAGCGACGTGCCGAGACCGGTGAGGACGAGCACGAGGAGGACGACCGATCGGCGCCACGCTGCAGCCACCTGCCCGGTCTACTCGCCTTCCCGCCGTTCGGGAAGGACCGGAGGCTGCCTACGCTGGCGCGTCGTGGACCCGACCCGTGTGCGTCTCGACGATCTCGCCGGTCCGGACGCCGCGCGGGTGCTGGCCGCGTTGCGGCGGGAGGCGCCGCTGACCCGGCTGCCGGCGATCGACGGGGGGTTGGGCACGGGGCACGCGACGGCCGGCGAGGGCATGCGCGACGACCGCACCTTCACCGGCGACGACCTGCGGTTCTCCACCGCGCAGGGCGTCGGGCCGAGCATGCTCTCGCTCGACGGCGAGGCGCACCGCCGGCACCGCGCTCCGTTCGTCGAGCCGTTCCGGCCGAAACGGGTGGAGCAGCGGTTCGGTGACGAGGTGGCCACCCTCGCCGCCGACCTCGTCGCCCGGGTGCGCGACGCCGGGCGGGCCGATCTGCGGGCGGCCCTCGCCGGGCCGCTGTCCGTCGCGGTGGTGGCGGGTGTACTGGGGTTGCCGCCGGCCGACGCGGACACCGTGCTGCGGTGGTACTCGGCGATCGTGCAGGCGGTCTCGGACATCACGGCGGGACGGCGTCCCGAGGTGGACGCGACCCAGGCGGTGGCGGCCCTGCGGGACCACGTCACTGTTGCAGTGGGCAACAGCAGTTCGTTGCTCGGTGCAGCAGTGGGCCGGCTCGACACCGACGAGATCGTCGCCGACGCCGCCGTCATGATGTTCGGCGGCATCGAGACCACCGAGGGCATGATCGCGAACGCGTTCGTGCACCTGCTCGACGACGACGAGCTCCGCGCCGAGGTCACCGCCGACCCCGGGCTCGACGCCGTGGTGGTGGAGGAGTCGCTGCGGCTCGAACCGGCGGCGGCCGTCGTCGACCGGTACGCCACCACGGACGTCACCGTCGCCGGCCGGACGGTGCGCCGTGGCGAGCTGGTGCGGGTGTCGATCGCCGGTGCGAACCGGGACCCGGCCGCCTTCGCCTCGCCCGACCGCTTCGACCTCCGCCGGGCCGACCTGCGCTCGCAGCGGGCCTTCGCCCGCGGACCGCACGTGTGCATCGCCATGGACCTCGCGCGGCTCGAGGCGCGTCGGGCGGTCCGCGCCGCTCTCGACGGCCTGCCGGGTCTGCGGGCCGACGGTGAGGTCCCCCGACCGCAGGGTCTGGTGTTCCGCAAGCCCGCCGCCGTGCCGGTCACGTGGGATCGGGGAACGACGACCTCGTGAACGCCTCCGAACGGCCCGCGAGCGCCGTCGGCGACCGGACGGACGCGCCCGGCGGGGACCCCTCGGACGGCGACGTGTCCGCACAGGTCGCCGACGGTGTCCGCCGGGGCCGCGACAGCCCGGCCGGCCGGGTGACGGCCCGGGTCGGGATGGCGTCACGCGCCGTCGTCTACCTGTCGCTCGCCGTGGTGGTCGGCCAGTTGGCGTTCGGACCGCGCCCGGACGACACCGACCAGGCCGGTGCGCTCACGGCGCTGGGCGGACAACCCGCGGGCGTCGCGGTGCTCTGGCTGCTGGTGGTCGGTGTCGCCTGTTACGTGCTGTGGCGGTTCTCGGAGGTCGTGGGCGGGCCGTCGTCGGGCGAGGACACCGTGCCCGAGCGGGTGAAGGCCGCGGTGGAGGGGCTCGCGTACGTCCCGATCGCGATCATCTCGGGATCGATCGCCGCGGGTCACGCGTCGTCGGCGCAGCAGGGCGGCAGGTACCGCTCGCTGTCGGCGCACGTGATGCAGGACTGGTCGGGCGGTCGCCTGCTGGTCGGGGCGATCGGGGTGGCCGTCGTCGCGCTCGGTCTCTACCTCGCCTCGGAGGGTCCCCGTCGTTCCTTCCGGTCCGACCTGGACTTCGCCGGGAACCGCCCCGCCGAGCGTGTGGTGGTGACGGCCGGGCTGGTCGGCAGCACGGCGCGGGGCCTGGTGTTCGCGCTGGCCGGTGTCCTGGTGGTCGCGGCGGCGGTGACGGCCGACCCCGACAAGGCCGGTGGCATCGACGCCGCGTTGCGGTCGGTCGCGAACGAGTCGTACGGGCCGTGGCTGCTGCTCGTCGTCGCGGTCGGTCTGGCCTGTTACGCGGTCTTCGCCGTCGGCGAGGCGGTCTGGCGCAAGGTCTGAGGAGCGCTCAGCGCGCCTGTTTGTACGCGACGGCCGGGAGGAACTGGCCGCCGTACGTGTCCGGCTGGCTCCCGCAGTCGCCGTCGGACGTGCCGGGCTGCTTCACCCACAGGGTGGCGTCCAGGCCGGTGGCGTCCTCGTACAGCGCGGGCGGCGCGCCGATCAGCCGGTCCGACGGGTTGCACCAGGTGCCGTCCCAGTCGGCGTTGCCGTTGCGGCTGGTGTCGGCGACGTAGCGCGGATCGGCGATGCCGTAGGTGGTCTTCAACGCGGTGCGGACGGCCTGCGCGTACGGCTCGAGCTCACCGTTCGGCGCGAACGAGCTGACGTTGACCGCGAACCCCCCGGTCCGGGCGACCCCGGCGGCGGCCAGCAGCGCGGCCATCCGCTTCGGCGTCACCGAGCCCGACGACGTGCCGGCGTCGAGGTAGAGCCGGCTGCCCGTCGCCGAGGCCGCGAAGGTCGTGATGACGTAGTTCAGCGCCTTCATCCGCTGCGTGTACGCGGCCGTCCCGGGCGGTGTCTGCCGGTCGACGAACCACAGCGCGTCCGGTTCCACGACCACGGCCGCGCGGGTGCTGCCGAGGATCGCGACCACCTTGTTCACGAAGGCCTTGTACGTGTCGTAGCTGACCGTCGACGGCGGCGAGACGCCGTCGTTGCGGCCGGGGATGTCGTAGACGACGAGCGTGAGCGTCCCGCCCGAGGCCTTGGCCTGCTTCACGGCGGCGGTGAGGTTGGCGTAGCTCTCCGGCCCGGTGAGCCACAGCGCGACCGGCTGCAGCGTGATCTTCGCCTTGATGCGCGCCGTGCGGGGGTCGTCGGGGTTGGCAGCGACCCACCGGCTCGCGTCGGTCGGCACCTTCACGAACCCGGTGCCGAGGTCGAGGCCGCCGGCGGCCGGGCGGGCGCCGGCCGGGGCGACGGGGGTCGGAACCGCGGCCACGGCGGGGACGGTCG
>CAXUNA010000521.1:0-357 GCA_964252095.1 uncultured Jatrophihabitans sp.
GGTGGGGCAGGATGGCCGGGTGGCGACGTACCTCATCACGGGCGCGACGAAGGGGATCGGCCGCGAGGTGGTCCGACGGCTGACCGACCACACGCTCGTGCTGGTGGGACGCGATCCCGACGCCCTGGCCGAGCTGGCCGGAACGCTGCCGGATGCCACGGTGGTCGTGGCCGATCTCTCCGACCCCGACGCGCTGCCCACCGGCGGCTGGCCCGCACGGCTCGACGGCGTGGTGCACTGCGCGGGCGTCGCCGGCCGGGCGCCGGGGGGCGCCCCCGCTCCCGCGCCGGACCAGGGGGTGTTCACCGTCCACGGCGTCGCCGGCGGCGAAGCGCGGGGTGCCCGTCAGGTCCTGGG
>CAXUNA010000521.1:367-3204 GCA_964252095.1 uncultured Jatrophihabitans sp.
GTGGCCGACACCGATCCCGCGACGTACCAGCGGATGTTCACCGTCAACGTCGTCGCCGTGGCGGAACTGACCCGGCGGCTGCTGCCCGGCCTGCGCGCGGCGGGTGGGACGGTCGTCGTCGTGAACTCCGGCCAGGGCCTGCGCGTGGTGGGCGACTCCGCGGCCTACGCCGCGAGCAAGCACGCCCTGCGCGCCTTCGCCGACGCGCTGCGCGACAACGAGCCCGAGGTGCGGGTCAGCTGTGTCTACCCCGGCCGGGTGGCCACGGGGATGCAGCAGGCGCTGCGCGCGCAGGAGGGCGGCGCGTACGAACCGGAGCGCTACCTCGCACCCGCCACCGTCGCCCGGGTGATCGAGGGCGTCCTCACGCTGCCCGCGGACGCCGTCCTGACCGACGTGACGCTCACCCCGCGCCACCCGTGATACCTCCACGATCCTGCCA
Organism: uncultured Jatrophihabitans sp.; assembly: GCA_964252095.1. Taxonomy (GTDB): domain Bacteria; phylum Actinomycetota; class Actinomycetes; order Mycobacteriales; family Jatrophihabitantaceae; genus CAXUNA01. Next base: position 810 of record CAXUNA010000521.1, read on the forward strand.
ACCTGGGCGGTCCCACCCGGCCGGATGTCGCAGAACCGGTGCAGATGACGCTCGACCCGGCAGGATCAGCCCGTGACCGCTGACGGGAAGCCCCCGCCCGAGGCCGGACTGCGACTCGCCACCGGGCGCGGCCGGGTGGTGGTGACCGCGACGGTGCTGGCGTCGGGGATGGCCCAGCTCGACGGCACGGTCGTGAACGTCGCGCTGCCGAGGATCGGCGCGGACCTGCACGTCGGGCTGACCAGCCTGCAGTGGACGGTCAACGCGTACACCCTGACGCTCGCGGGCCTGCTGCTGCTCGGCGGCTCGCTCGGTGACCGGCTGGGCCGGCGGCGGGTGTTCCAGGTCGGGGTGGTCTGGTTCGCCCTGGCGTCGGTCGGGTGCGCGCTCGCGCCGACCGGCGAGATCCTCATCGCGGTGCGGGCGCTGCAGGGCGTCGGCGCGGCGCTGCTCACGCCGGGGTCACTGGCGATCCTCGAGGCGGTGTTCCGGCGCGAGGACCGCGCGGCGGCGGTGGGCTCGTGGTCCGGGTTCGGCGCGATCGCCGGCGCGCTCGGGCCGATCCTCGGCGGGGTGCTGGTCAGCCTGGGCACCTGGGGCTGGCGGCTCGCGTTCCTCATCAACGTCCCGCTGGGCATCGCGGTCCTGATCGCGTCGCGCCGCATCCCGGAGACCCGCCACCCCGCGGCCGCGGGCCGGCTCGACCTCACCGGCGCGGCGCTCGCGGCCCTCGGGCTCGCCGGGGTGGTGTTCGGGTTGACGTACGGGCCCTCGACCGGCTGGCACCTGCCGGCGGTGACGTCGCTCGTCGTCGGTGTCGTGCTGGTGGTGGCGTTCGTCGTGTTCGAGGTCCACACCCCGCACCCGATGCTGCCGATGTCGCTGTTCCGGGACCGCACGTTCTCGGCCGGCAACGTGGTGACGTTCGTGCTGTACGCGGCGTTGTCCGGGACGTTGTTCCTGCTGCCGGTGCAGTTGCAGCGGGTGAGCGGCTACACCCCGTTCGAGGCCGGCATCGCGCTGCTGCCGATGACGGCCATGCTGTTCCTCGTCTCGTCGCGCGCCGGGCGGCTCGCCACCCGCCACGGCCCGAAGTGGTTCATGACGGTCGGCCCGGTCGTTGCCGGCGTCGGGCTGATCCTGTTGTCCCGGGTGGGCGGTCACGCGAGCTACGTCGCCGACGTCCTGCCCGCCGTCCTGGTCTTCGGGCTCGGGATGTCGATCACCGTCGCGCCGCTGACCGCCACCGTGCTCGCCGCAGCCCCCGACGGCGAGGCGGGGGTTGCCTCGGCGGTCAACAACGACGTCGCCCGCACGGCCGGGCTGATCGCCGTGGCGGTGCTACCCGGCCTCGCGGGCATCACGAACGCGGCCTACCAGCACCCGGCGGCGCTGTCGGCCGGGTTCGACCGCGCCGTGGTCATCGCGGGTGTCGCGGCCATGGTCGCGGGTCTCGTCTCGGCCCTGTTCGTCCACAACGGCGTCCTGCACGGCAGCGGGATCGACGACGCCGACGTCGACGACGCCCGCACTGCGGAGCCGGAACAGCGGTAGGAACACGTGGGCCAGCGGCCCGATCGCAACCGCGTAGGCGAGCGTGCCCCACCCGACGTTGCCGCCGAGCGCCCAGCCGATCGCGAGCACGGCGACCTCGATGCCGGTGCGCACCACCCGCACCGAGTAGCCACGCCCGGCGAGGCCGGTCATGAGCCCGTCGCGTGGGCCCGGGCCCATGCCGGCGCCGACGTAGATGCCGGTCGAGACGCCGTTCACGACGATCCCGACGACCAGCAGGACGACCCGTTCCCACAGCTGCGTGGGGGTCGGGAGGAGCCACACCACGACGTCGATCCCCGCTCCCACCATGACGACGTTGAGCAACGTCCCGACGCCGGGGCGTTGGCGCAGCGGGATCCACAGCAGCAGGACCACCACGCCGACGGCGATCGACCAGGTCCCGACCTCGCCGCCCAGCGTGCGGGCGAGCCCCTGGTGGAGCACGTCCCACGGGGCGAGGCCGAGCGCGGCGACCACCATCAGCCCCGAGCTGACGCCGTAGAGCACGAGGCCGGCGAGCAGCACCGCGGTGCGGGTGCCCCGCCGGTCGCGGGGGATCGGCAGCAGCGCGTGGGTCGGTCGGAACGCCATGCCGGAAAGCGTGACAGGATTGGTCTGCTCGCAACAAGGCCAATCGTCAGGAGGTGGCTTCGTCGTGGACCGCGCCCTGCTGCTCGAGTCGCTGCGCCCGGTCGTGGCGGGCGGCGGCCCGGCCTACCTCGCGCTCGCCGACGCGTTGCGCGGCCTGGTGCTGGACGGCCGGCTGCTGACCGGCGACACCCTGCCCGCCGAGCGCCGGCTCGCCGTCGACCTCGGCGCGAGTCGTACCACCGTGACG
>CAXUNA010000522.1:0-3187 GCA_964252095.1 uncultured Jatrophihabitans sp.
TTGAGGGCGGCGGTGCCGAGAACGAGCGCGCCGAGGCGGCGTGGACCGTGAGGCATGGTGCGACTCCTGTGACGTGCGGGGCCGCGGGGGTCGACCGGACGTGACGGCTGCGGGTGGTGCAGCCCGGATCTCGAGCTCAACCCGTGAAGACCGCGCGAGTTGATGATCAAGATCCTGTGCGTAGTGAATATCATGTGAGCCTCTGCCAGGGAAGACTTCAGGGAAATTCACTCAGGTGAACGTTCGGTAACGGCACGTGGCGTCACGGTTCGGTTCCGGTACGGGGGACCGCTGTGCGCGTCCCCCAGCGCCCCGGGGGCTCCGTTAGCCTCCCGGCAACCGTCCAGATCGAGGGGGAGACCTGCCCGTGTTCGCCAGCTCCACGCGCTTGTTCCGTTCCAGTGGCCTGCTCGCCGTCGGGCTCGTCGCCGCCGTCGGTCTCACCGCGTGCGCCGACAACTCCGACGACACCGGTTCCGCCGGTGGCGGTGCCACGTCGTCGGCGACCGTCAGCGCCGTCGCGAAGGACGACGCCCTCGCGGCGAAGGTGCCGGCGGACATCAGCAAGACCGGCACCTTGAACGTGGGAACCGACCCGACCTACGCGCCCAACGAGTACAAGGACTCCAGCGGCAAGATCGTCGGGTTCGACGTCGACCTGTTCGACGCGGTCGCGACGAAGCTCGGCCTCACCGCGAAGTACACCGAGTCGACGTTCGACAACATCATCCCGGGCGTGCAGGGCGGCAAGTACAACGTCGGCGTCTCCTCGTTCACCGACAACACCGACCGCGAGAAGGTCGTCGACTTCGTGACCTACCTCAGCGCGGGCACGCAGTGGGCCCAGGCGTCGGGCGACACCGTCGACCCCGAGAACGCGTGCGGCCTCACCGTCGCCGTGCAGACCGGCACCGTCCAGGACACCGACGACCTGCCCGCCCGCTCCAAGAAGTGCACCGACGCGGGCAAGAAGGCCATCGACGTCAAGCGCTTCGACGACCAGGGCCTCGCCACCACGGCGGTCGTCCAGGGCCAGGCCAAGGCGATGCTCGCCGACTCCCCGATCACGGCCTACGCGGTGAAGCAGAGCAACGGCGCACTCGCCCTCGACGGTGACGTCTACGACGCCGCTCCCTACGGCTATGCGATCGCGAAGACGTCGGGGACGCTGAAGGACGCGATCCAGGGCGCGGTGCAGTCGCTCATCGACGACGGCACCTACAAGCAGATCCTCGACAAGTGGGGCAACACCGCCGGAGCGGTCACGACGGCCGAGATCAACGCCGCCGGTTCCTGACGTGAGCGCCTCGTCCCCGGCAGAGCAGCCGGGAACGCCCGCGGCCATCAAGGCGGTACCGCTGCGCCGTCCCGGCCGGTGGGTCAGCGCGGTCGTGCTGCTGATCGTCCTCGGGCTGTTCGCCTACGGCGCGGCGACGAACGACGCCTACCAGTGGTCCGTGTACGGGAAGTACCTGTTCGACCAGCGCGTCTCGCAGGCCGCGCTGGTCACCCTCGCCCTCACCGCGATCGCGATGGTGGCGGCGATCCTGCTCGGCATCGTGCTCGCCGTGATGCGGCGTTCGGACAACCTCGTGCTGCGGGGACTCGCCTGGCTGTACCTGTGGTTCTTCCGCGGCACACCGGTGTACGTCCAGCTGGTGTTCTGGGGTCTGGTGACCGTCATCTACAAGCAGTGGAAGCTCGGGATCCCCTTCTTCCACCAGCTGTTCGACGTGAACGCGACCTTCGCGACGCTGGACCTGCAGTCGTTCGGGCAGGAGGCGATCGCGCCGTTCGTGTTCGCGTGCGTGGGGCTCGCGCTCAACGAGTCCGCCTACATGGCCGAGATCGTGCGGGCGGGCTTCAACTCCGTCGACGAGGGACAGAGCGAGGCGGCGCAGGCGCTCGGCATGAGCCGCGGCCAGACCACCCGCCGGATCGTGCTGCCGCAGGCGATGCGGGTGATCATCCCGCCCACGGGCAACGAGGTCATCAGCATGCTGAAGACGACCTCGCTGGTGGTCGCGGTGCCGTACAGCGGCGAGCTCTACTCGAAGGCCAAGGAGATCGCGATCCCGTTGTTCCGGCCGATCCCGCTGCTGCTGGTCGCGGCGACCTGGTACCTCGCCATCACCTCGGTGCTCATGGTCGGGCAGTACTTCCTCGAACGGCACTACGCACGCGGGTCGTCGAAGTCCACGGCCGGGCGGGGTGTCGCGGCGGTCGCGGTGCCGGCGCAACAGGGAGCGGGGGGCGGCTGACGCCATGACGGGCTTCGAGGACATCTCCCCGGTCAGGACGAGCAAGGAACGGCGTCCGCTGGTCTCGGCGCAACAGGTCTGCAAGAACTTCGGTTCGTTGCAGGTGCTCAAGGGCATCACGCTCGACGTCGCACGCGGTGAGGTGCTGTGCCTGGTGGGGCCGTCGGGCTCGGGGAAGTCGACGTTCCTGCGCTGCATCAACCACCTCGAGACCGTGAACGCCGGCCGGCTCTACGTCGACGGCGAGCTCATCGGCTACCACGAACGCGGGAACAAGCTGCACGAGATGCACCCGCGCGACATCGCCAAGCAGCGTCGCTCGATCGGCATGGTGTTCCAGCGGTTCAACCTGTTCCCGCACATGACGGCGCTGGACAACGTCATGGAAGCGCCGATGCAGGTGCAGAAACGCAAGAAGAAGGACGTCGCCGCCCAGGCTCGCGACCTGCTCGACCGGGTCGGGCTCGCCGACAAGGCCCGCAACTACCCGGCGCAGCTGTCGGGCGGTCAGCAGCAGCGGGTCGCGATCGCACGGGCGCTCGCCATGCAGCCGCAGCTGATGCTGTTCGACGAACCGACGTCCGCCCTCGACCCCGAGCTGGTGGGTGAGGTCCTCGACGTCATGCGGCAGCTGGCGAAGGACGGCATGACGATGATCGTCGTGACGCACGAGATGGGGTTCGCGCGCGAGGTCGGCGACCAACTGGTGTTCATGGACGGCGGGGTGGTCGTGGAGTCCGGCGATCCCCGCTCGGTTCTCGCGAACCCGCAGCACGAACGCACGAAGGCGTTCCTCTCCGCCGTCCTGTGAGGAACTCGGTCGGATGGGACCGCGACCCGGTGGTCGCGGCGTGGCCCGGCCGGGCGCCGCTGGTCGGTGACGTCGCGGCCGACGCGTGCGTGGTCGGGCTCGGGGCCTCCGGGCT
>CAXUNA010000523.1:0-3185 GCA_964252095.1 uncultured Jatrophihabitans sp.
GCCGCGACCGCGGCTGACCGACGTTCGGGCGGTCCGACCCGCGTCCTGGCGTGACAGGGCAGACGGTTACAGTCAGGGCGTCCGGGGCGATTCGACGGCAGCCCGCCCCGTTGTCCACCACCTGAAACCATGGGGAGGCGACACCACCCGTGCACGACGTGCTCGCCGACATCATCGCCGGCGTCCGGGTCGACCTCGCCCAGCGCGAGGCGGCCGTCCCGATCAGTGCGATGCGTGACCGCGCCGCAGCCGCAGCACCCGCCCGCGACGTCCTCGACGTGTTCCGCGCCCCCGGCGTGTCGGTCATCGCCGAGGTCAAGCGCCGCAGCCCGTCGGCGGGTTCGCTCGCCGACATCGCCGATCCCGCCGCGCTGGCCGGGCTCTACGAGGACGGCGGCGCCGCGGCGATCAGCGTGCTCACCGAGCGGGCGCACTTCGGTGGCGACCTCGGCGACCTCGACCTGGTCCGCCGAGCGGTCGACGTCCCCGTGCTGCGCAAGGACTTCGTCGTCAGCAGCTACCAGGTCCACGAGGCGCGGGCGCACGGCGCCGACCTCGTGCTGCTCATCGTCGCCGCGCTCGAGCAGAACGTCCTCGTGGGGTTGCGCGAACGCATCGAGTCGCTCGGCATGACCGCGCTCGTCGAGGTGCACGACGAGGAGGAGGCCACCCGCGCGCTCGACGCCGGGGCGAGCCTCATCGGCATCAACAACCGCAACCTGCGCACGTTGCACGTCGACCGTGGCACCTTCGCCCGCATCGTTCCCGGCCTGCCGGGCGATGTCGTCGTGGTCGCGGAGTCCGGTGTGCGCGGCCCGCTCGACCTCATCGAGTTCGCCTCGGCGGGCGCCGACGCCGTGCTCGTCGGGTCCGGTCTGGTCACCGCGGCCGACCCCCGCGCCGCCGTCGCCGACCTGGTCACCGCGGGGTCCCACCCCGCGACCCCGCGCTCGCAACGCCGTTGACCTCTGCCGTCATGATGGACCGGTCATGACAGATCTCCTGAACGACCAGCCCACGGCCGCCGCCGTCCCCGACGCCACCGGCCACTTCGGCCAGTTCGGCGGTCGGTTCGTCCCCGAGGCGCTGATCGCCGCGATCGACGAGCTCACCGCGGCGTTCCACGCCACCCAGGCCGACCCGGAGTTCCGGGCCGAGCTCGCGCGGCTGTTGCGGGACTACACCGGCCGGCCGTCGCCGCTCACCACCGCGTCGCGGTTCTCCGAGCACTGCGGCGGCGCCACGGTGCTGCTCAAGCGCGAGGACCTCAACCACACCGGCTCCCACAAGATCAACAACGTGCTGGGACAGGCACTGCTGACGCAGCGGATCGGCAAGAAGCGGGTCATCGCGGAGACCGGCGCGGGTCAGCACGGCGTCGCGACCGCCACCGCCGCCGCGCTGTTCGGCCTGGACTGCACGGTCTACATGGGCGAGGAGGACACCCGTCGGCAGGCGCTCAACGTCGCCCGGATGCGCCTGCTCGGTGCGGAGGTCATCCCGGTCACCACCGGTTCCCGCACCCTCAAGGACGCCATCAACGAGGCGATGCGCGACTGGGTCACCCACGTCGACACCACCAACTACGTGTTCGGCACCGTCGCCGGCCCGCACCCGTTCCCGCTGATGGTGCGCGAGTACCAGCGGATCATCGGCGACGAGGCACGGCCGCAGGTGCTCGAACGGGTCGGTCGGTTGCCCGACGCCGTGCTGGCGTGCGTCGGCGGGGGATCCAACGCCATCGGCATCTTCACCGCGTTCGTGCCGGACGCCGGCGTGCGACTGGTCGGGTTGGAGGCGGGTGGCGACGGCATCGAGACCGGTCGGCACGCCTCGACCATCACCGGCGGCTCGCCCGGAGTGTTGCACGGTGCACGCTCGTACCTGCTCCAGGACGAGCACGGCCAGACCACCGAGTCGCACTCGATCTCCGCCGGGCTCGACTACCCCGGCGTCGGACCGGAACACTCCTACCTGCACGACATCGGCCGCGCCGAGTACCGCTCGGTCACCGACACCGAGGCGATGGAGGCGTTCCGCGTGCTGTGTCGCACCGAGGGCATCATCCCGGCGATCGAGTCCGCCCACGCGCTGTCCGGCGCGATGACGCTCGGCAAGGAGCTCGGCCCCGACGCCGTCCTGCTGGTGAACCTGTCCGGCCGCGGCGACAAGGACGTCGACACCGCCGCCCGGTGGTTCGACCTGCTCGACGCCGACGCCGACAACGTCGGGAACATGCGCGAGACCCGCGGCGGCCAGGAACACCTCGAGGCCGCCGAGGCGGATCCGGCGTCATGACCGCCGTCCAGCCACGCTCCGCCGCCGCCGTCCTCGACGCCGCCGAGGCCGAGAACCGCGCCGCGCTGATCGGGTACCTGCCGACCGGCTACCCCGACGTCGACACGTCGGTGGCCGCGATGGTCGCGATGGTCGAGGGCGGGTGCGACATCATCGAGGTCGGCGTGCCGTACAGCGACCCCGTCATGGACGGCCCCACCATCCAGCGCGCGGCCGAGGCCGCGTTGCAGAACGGCACCTCGCTCGCCGACGCCCTCACGGTGGTCCGTGCCGTCGCCGACGCCGGGGGAGCCGCGCTGGTGATGTCGTACTGGAACCCCATCGATCGTTACGGTGTGCAACGGTTCGCCGATGACCTCGCAGCGAGCGGGGGTTCCGGCGTCATCACGCCCGATCTCATCCCCGACGAGGCCTCCGAGTGGATCGCCGCGTCCGACCGGACCGGCCTCGACCGGGTCTTCCTCGTGGCGCCGTCCTCGACCGACAGCCGGGTCGTCTCGACCGCCGCCGCGTCCCGCGGGTTCGTCTACGTCGCCTCGACCATGGGCGTCACCGGAACCCGTTCGGCGATCGACGACGCCGCGAGCGACCTCGTGACCCGCTTCCGCCGGCTCGCGCCCACGGCCCACGCGTGCGTCGGGCTGGGTGTCTCGAACGGTGACCAGGCGGCGGAGGTCGCGGCCTACGCCGACGGCGTCATCGTCGGCTCCGCGTTCGTGCGCCGGATGCTCGACGACCCCGGCCCCGGCGGTGTCGCCGCGGTCCGCGACCTCGCGGCCGAACTCGCCGAGGGCGTCCGCCGCCGCTGACCCACCCGGGTCAGACACCCGCCCGGTCGCCGAGCTCGGCGAGCAGGATCACCCCGAAGCTGGTGGCCACCACCCGCC
>CAXUNA010000524.1:0-1970 GCA_964252095.1 uncultured Jatrophihabitans sp.
CCCGAGCTCGACCGCCCGGGTCGCGGTCCCGACGCGCACGGTCCGGCCGGTCACGGCGATCTCACCGGGCGTGAGGCTGTCGGGGTCACCGGTCGGGGTCACCGGTCCGAGCCGCAGCCGGGCGTCGCGGAAGGTGGTCCAGGCGCCGGGCTCCGGGGTGCAGGCGCGGACGCGGCGGTCGACCCCGGCGGCGGGTTCGGTCCAGTCGACCCGGGCGTCGTCGACGGTGATCTTGCCGGCGATCGAGACACCGTCGTCCGGCTGTGGCCGCGGCGCGAGCTGACCGCCCTCGATGCCGTCGAGGGTGGCGAGCAGCAGGTCGGCGCCCGCCGTGGCGAGCCGGTCCAGCAGGTCACCCGCGGTGTCGGCCGGGCGGACGGTCTCGGTCAGCACACCGAACACCGGTCCGGTGTCGAGGCCGCGTTCGATGAGGAAGGTCGAGGCGCCGGTGACGTCGTCGCCGTGCAGCAGGGCGTGTTGCACCGGCGCGGCGCCACGCCACGCCGGCAGCAGCGAGAAGTGCAGGTTCACCCAGCCGTGCACGGGGATCTCGAGCGTTGCAGCGGGCAACAGTGCGCCGTAGGCGACGACCGGACAGCAGTCGGGCGCCAGATCACGCAGTTGCGCGAGGAACTCGGGATCGCCCGCCTTGGCCGGGGTGAGCACGGGCACGCCGTGCTGCGCGGCGAGTGCGGCGACCGGCGAGGGGGTGAGGGTGCGGCCGCGCCCCTGCGGCTTGGGCGGACGGGTGACCACGGCTGCCACCTCGTGCCGCTCCACCTCGAGCAGGGTGCGCAGGCTGGGCAGCGCGGGCCAGGGGGTGCCGGCGAAGACCAGCCTCACCGGGCCGGGCCGAAGACGCTGACGGTGGGGCCGTCGTGCGGCGAGAGCTTGACGACCGGCTCCGGCTCCCCCGACCAGGCGCCGCCCGGGGCCTGCGCCTCGCGGATGGCCTTGAGCGCCGCCTTGCGGGCCTCGGTGTCGAGGCGGTCGACGAACAGCACACCGTCGAGGTGGTCGGTCTCGTGCTGGATGCAGCGGGCCAGTTTCGCGGTGCCCTCGATCGTCACCGGGTCGCCGTACACGTTCTGGCCGTGGGCCACCACGTGGGCCCGGCGGACGCAGTCGAAGGTCATGCCGGGGATGGACAGGCAGCCCTCGGGACCGTCCTGCTCCTCGTCGTTCGGGAAGTGCAGGACCGGGTTGACCAGGTGCCCCTGCTGTTCCTCGTCGACGTGGTAGGTGAACACCCGCAGCCCGACGCCGATCTGTGGTGCGGCCAACCCTGCGCCGGGGGCGTCGAGCATCGTCGCCGTGAGGTCGTCGACCAGCCGGCGCAGCTCCCGATCGAAGACGGTCACCGGTTCGGCCGCGGTGCGCAGGACGGGATCACCGAACAACCGGATCGGGACGACGCTCACGGGTCCATCCTAGGAACGTCGGCGGCGAGGGTCTGCGGTCGGAGCATCGCGCCGGCCCGCTGCCACCGGGCCTCGGCGTCGCGCCGGGCCCGCCCGGACGCCTGGAGGACGACGTGGAACGGGATCGCCGGCCGGTCCCACCACTCGCCGAGGGCGATCGGGGTGGCGAACGTGTTGGCGGCGTCGTGCAGGTGGCCCATGAGCCGCGCGAGGCGGTCGTCACGGTGCCGGGACCTCACCCGCTCCAGCACCCGGTCGGCGTCGAGGACGACGACCACCACTCCGACGTCGAGGGAGAGCCAGTTCAGGTCCGAGAGGCACTCGCCGAGGGACGCCCAGTCGTGGCCGAAGTACCCGGGGAGCTCCAGCTCCGTCGCGAACTCGACGAACAGGTCCGCCTCGGTGCGCATCGCCGCACCGTCGACGAGCCGGACCGCGAAGCCCGCGGTGGCCCACGCCGGCGTCGCGGCCGTGATCGCCGCGCGCGAGGAGTCGACCAGCGCGACGTCGCCGAACGGGTCGACGCGCGCCAGCCACTCGACGTCGACG
>CAXUNA010000524.1:1980-3183 GCA_964252095.1 uncultured Jatrophihabitans sp.
GGGTCACGCCGCGCGAGCGGACGTGACCCGGCCCGGGTCGCCGAACGTGGTGACTCAGCCCTCGAGGCGCGCGTCCAGCGTGATGTCGACGCCGGTGAGCGCCTTGCTGACGGGGCAGCCGGCCTTGGCGGCCTGCGCGGCCTTCTCGAAACCCTCGGCGTCGACGCCGGGGACCTCGCCGACGACGGTGAGCTTGATGCCGGTGAGCTTGAAGCCGCCCGCCGGGTCCGGGCCGAGCGAGACGTCGGCCTGCACGTCGAGGCTCTCGACGGTGCCGCCGGCCTCGCCGAGGATGGCCGAGAACTGCATGGCGTAGCAGGCCGAGTGGGCCGCGGCGATGAGCTCCTCGGGGCTGGTCGCGCCGCCGGCCTCGTCAGCGGCCCGCTTCGGGAACGAGACCTCGTAGGTGCCGACCTTGGAGCTGCTGAGCTCGACCTGGCCGGAGCCCTCCTGCAGGCTGCCGTTCCAGGCGGTGCGAGCGGTACGCGTGGGCATTGGTGTTCTCCTCGTCGTCGGGGAGGGCGGCGCGAGTCCGTGCTCGCCCTTCGGATCTGAACGTACCCAATTCAGTTGTGCACAATCAAGTTCTCGATGGTGTCAGTGTGCTGTGACGTTCGCCGAGAGCTGCCGCAGCACGGTGCGCAACGCGGCGAAACCCTCGTCGTCGAGACCCATCGCCCGGCCCATCTGCACCGGCACCTTGGCCGCGCGGCGCTTGAGTGCCCGGCCCTCGGGGGTCACGGCGATCTCGACGCTGCGCTCGTCCTCCTCGCGGCGGCGCTTGCTGACCAGGCCGTCGTCCTGCAACCGCCGCACCAGCGGGCTGAGCGTGCCGGAGTCGAGGTGCAGGCGGGCGCCGAGTTCGCTCATCGTGACCGGCCGGCCCTCCCACAGCACCAGCATCACCAGGTACTGCGGGTAGGTGAGCCCGAGCGGTTCGAGCAGCGGGCGGTACCGCGCGGTCACGGCCCGCGACGCCGCGTAGAGGTCGAAGCACAGCAGGTCGTCGAGTGTCACCACCGGAGCAGACGGCATGTGTGCAGTCTAGTTGCGGGCAACCGATCTGGGGTGGGATCAGCGGGTTCCGGCGCGACCCCACGGTCTGGCGACACCTGTGCTGAGTCCGGCGGCCCACTCGGCGCCGCTCGGCCGAATGCCCGCCGCCGCCGCGGTCGTGGTCGGGGTCGGGGTCGCGGTCGCGGT
>CAXUNA010000525.1:0-3181 GCA_964252095.1 uncultured Jatrophihabitans sp.
GGCCCGACTCGCCGCCCGCCCGGCCGTCCTGACCTTCCCGCCCGAGCTGCCCGTGTCGGCCCGGCGCGACGAGATCGCCGCCGCGATCCGGGACCACCAGGTCGTCGTCGTCGCGGGCGAGACCGGCTCGGGCAAGACCACGCAGCTGCCGAAGATCTGCCTCGAACTCGGCCGCGGCGTGGACGGGATGATCGGCCACACCCAGCCCCGACGGCTCGCCGCGCGCACGGTGGCCGAACGGATCGCGTCGGAGATCGGCACCCCGCTCGGGGAGACCGTCGGCTACGCCGTGCGGTTCACCGACCGGGTCGGCGACGCGACGTCGGTCAAGGTGATGACCGACGGCATCCTGCTCGCGGAGATCACCCGGGACCGCGATCTGCGCCGCTACGACACCCTCATCATCGACGAGGCCCACGAGCGCAGCCTCACCATCGACTTCCTGCTCGGCTACCTCGCGCGGTTGCTCCCGCGCCGGCCCGACCTCAAGGTCGTCATCACGTCGGCGACCATCGACCCGCAGCGGTTCAGCGCCCACTTCGCAGGCCGCGACGGGGTCGGCGCGCCGATCGTCGAGGTCTCCGGGCGCACCTTCCCGGTCGAGGTGCGGTACCGCCCGCTGGAGTTCGCCACCGACGACGACGGCGACGACGTGAGCGCCGACCCGGGAGACGCCCGCGAGCCGCGTGACCAGACCGAGGGCGTCATCGCGGCGGTGCGCGAGCTGTCGGCCGAGGGACCGGGCGACATCCTGGTGTTCCTCTCGGGCGAGCGGGAGATCCGTGACACGGCCGACGCGCTGAACGCGCTCGAACTGCGCGACACGGAGATCCTCCCGCTCTACGCCCGGTTGTCGACGGCCGAGCAGCACCGGGTGTTCGCACCGCACTCGACGCGGCACGTCGTGCTGGCCACGAACGTGGCGGAGACGTCGATCACCGTGCCGGGCGTGCACTACGTCGTCGACCCGGGCACCGCGCGCATCTCGCGGTACAGCAACCGCACCAAGGTGCAACGGTTGCCGATCGAGCCGGTCAGCCAGGCGTCGGCGAACCAGCGCTCCGGGCGGTGCGGCCGGATCGCCGACGGCATCGCGATCCGCCTGTACTCACAGGCCGACTTCGAGGCGCGGCCGGAGTTCACCGAGCCCGAGATCCTGCGGACCAACCTCGCGGCCGTCGTGCTGCAGATGGCGGCGCTGCGCCTCGGCGACATCGAGGAGTTCCCGTTCCTCGACCCGCCCGACCGCCGCAGCATCCGTGACGCCCGGGCGCTGCTGTTCGAGCTCGGAGCGTTGCAGGATGCCACGTCGGAGCAACCCGTGCTCACGCCCGTCGGCCGCACGATGGCGCGGCTGCCCGTCGATCCCCGCTGGGCCCGCATGATCGTCGAGGCCTCGACGCAGGGTTGCCTGCGCGAGGTCCTGGTGATCGCGGCGGCGCTGTCCATCCCCGACGTCCGCGAACGCCCGCTCGAGAAACGGCCGCAGGCCGACCAGGCGCACGCGCGTTTCGCCGACGAGCACTCGGACTTCGCGACCCTGCTCAACCTCTGGACCTACCTCCGCGAGCAGCAGCACGAACTGTCCGGCAACGCGTTCCGCCGCATGTGCCGGGCCGAGTTCCTGCACTACCTGCGCGTGCGCGAGTGGCAGGACCTCGTCGGGCAGCTGCGGGCGGCGGCCCGCACCGCCGGCATGGAGACCTCGGACGAGCCGGCGGGAGAGGGGCAGGTGCTCACCGCCGTCACGGCCGGGCTGCTCGGGCACGTGGGGGCGCGGCAGGGCGACACCCGGGAGTTCGTCGGGGCACGGGGCACGCGGTTCGTCGTCGCACCGGGCTCGCGACTGAGCTCCAAGCCGCCGCGCTGGGTCGTCGCCGGCGAGCTGGTCGAGACCTCGCGGTTGTTCGCCCGCACGGTCGCGCGGGTCGACCCGGTGCAGGTCGAGAAGCTGGCCGCGCACCTGGTGACCCGCACGTTCAGCGAACCGCACTGGAACGCCGAGCGCGGCAACGTGCAGGGCTACGAGCGGGTGACGCTCTACGGCCTCGTGCTCGCCCCGCGCCGCCGCGTCGATTACGGCCGGATCGATCCCGCGGCGTCGCGGGAGCTGTTCATCCGGCACGCGCTGGTGCAGGGGGAGTGGCGCACCCACCACCGGTTCTGGGAACGCAACCAGGCCGTGCGCGCCGAGGTCGCCGAGCTCGAGGACCGGCTGCGACGCCGCGATCTCGCTGTCGACGACGAGGCCATCTTCGGCTTCTACGAGGCCCGCATCCCGGCCGACGTCGTGTCGGTGCGGCACTTCGACCGGTGGTGGAAGACCGCCGACGAACACGCGCTCGACCTCACCGTCGAGCAGTTGCTCGCGGCGGAGGTCGACCTCGACGACCGCCCCCGCGAGTGGACGGTCGGTGACGTCTCGCTGCCCCTGACGTACCGGTTCGACCCCGGAGCACTCGACGACGGCGTGACCGTCCACGTGCCGGCCGACGTCGTCGGATCGTTGCCTGCTGCACTGTTCGACTGGCAGGTCCCCGCGCTGCGGCACGAGCTCGTCACGGCGCTGGTGCGGGGTCTGCCCAAGGACGTACGCCGCCAGCTCGGCCCGGCACCGAACGTCGCGACCGCCGCGCTCGCGCGGATGGATCCCGCGGCCGGGCCGCTGGTCGAGCAGCTGCAGCGCGCGATCCACGCCGACACCGGGGTGCTCGTCCCGCTCGACGACTTCCAGCCGCAGAAGCTGCCGCCGCACCTGCGGGTGACGGTCGTGGTGGAGAAGGCGGGGGAGGTCGTCGCGCGTGGCGAGGATCTCGAGGCGCTGCAGGAACGCACCGCGGCGCCGGTGCGCCGCGAGGTCGGGGCGGCGGTCGCCGACCGGCTGGGCCGCGGCGTGCGCACCTCCTTCGACCTCGACGAGCTGCCACGCACCGTCGAGGAACGCAGTGCGGGCCACGACGTCGGCCTCTACCCGGCGCTGACGGTCGTCGACGGTGGGGGGGCCGTCGCCGTGTGCGCGACGGTCCACGAGCAGCGGCGGGCGATGGCCGCGTCGACCCGGTGGCTGCTGCGCCGGGCGGTGCCGTCGCCGGTGCGGGCGGTCGGGCGCGGGTTCGACGCGCGCACCGCGATGCTGCTCGCCGCCACCCCGGACGGCACCCTGTCCGTACTGGTCGAGGAC
>CAXUNA010000526.1:0-2094 GCA_964252095.1 uncultured Jatrophihabitans sp.
CCACACGGCGCTCGGGTACTCTGGACGTTCGGTCGCCGTGCGCCCGCCACTGGCGCGCGCCCGCACCTCACCACCAACGTCGACGAACTGGATCATGTCCGCTCACCAGCACGCCTCGACCCGTCCCGCCTCACGCGGCACGGGCTACGGCCGTGCCCCGGCGAACGGCGGATCGCACCCCGACGGTCCGGAGCGGCTCGACCTCGACGCCACGTTCGTCATCGGCCTGCGCGAGCTGGGCCGGCGGCCGGGCAACGCGCTGCCGGTGCGCCGCGAGGGCCCGCTGTCCGAGCGGCTCGGCCTGGAGATGATCGCGGTCGAGCAGGGCACCGACGTCGACGCCGACCTGCTGCTGCAGTCCGCGTCCGAGGGCGTGCTGGTCACCGGCACCGTCACGGCCGACGCCACCGGCGAGTGCGGCCGGTGCCTGGGCCCGGTCGAGACCTCGGTCAGCGCCGACGTCATGGAGCTGTTCGCCTACCCGGCGACGCTCACCGAACAGACGTCGGACGAGGACGAGATCTACCGCGTCGGCGTCACCCGCGACGGCAACGAGGCGATCGACGTCGAGCCGGTCCTGCGCGACGCGATCGTGCTGGCGCTGCCCCTGACCCCGTTGTGCCGCCCCGACTGCCAGGGCCTCTGCGTCGACTGCGGGGAGCCGCTCGCCGACCTGCCGGCCGATCACCACCACGAGCAGCTCGACCCGCGGTTCGCGCGCCTCGCGGCGCTCCGCGAGACCCTGACCGAAGACCCGACGAACACCAGCACCAGCAACCCAGAGGAGTGACCCCGTGGCTGTCCCGAAGCGGAAGATGTCCCGCAGCAACACCCGTTCGCGCCGTTCGCAGTGGAAGACCAGCGCGGTGCAGCTCATGACCTGCCCGAACCGTGCGTGCGGTCAGCCGAAGCTCCAGCACACCGCGTGCCGCAACTGCGGCCAGTACGACGGCCGGCAGGTCCTGAACGTCTGAGTCGCGGCACACGTCGATGGCTCCCCAGGAGCCGTCGACCTCGGCCGGGACGGGCCCCGCGCACACGATCGCGGAGCCGGTGCCGGCTGACGTCGACGGCCTGCTCGCCGCCCTCGGGCTGACCGGCGCCCCGCCGGTCGTCGGCCCGGAGGAGGCGCGGTTCGACCTCGCCCGGTCGATGACCCACCGCTCGTACGCGTACGAGCATGGCGGCCTCCCGCACAACGAGCGACTCGAGTTCCTCGGCGACTCCGTGCTCGGCGTCGTCGTGCCCCCGGCGCGGTTCCGCGCGCCCCCCCCCCAGCCCGCGGGCCCGCGCGCGCCCCTGCGCGCCGCGGGGGGGCACAAGCGCGCGCTCGCGGGCGTCGCCCGTGGCATCAGCCCGGGCGGGCTGGGCGCGTTCGTCCTGCTCGGACGCGGTGAGGAGACCACCGGCGGCCGCGACAAGGCGAGCATCCTCGCCGACTGTCTCGAGGCCGTGATCGGCGCCGTGCACCTGGTCTTCGGCCCCGGTGCGGCCATCGACCTGGTCCACCGGTTGTTCGACCCGCTGCTCGCCGACGTCGCGGCGGGCATCGCCGGGGTCGACTGGAAGACCTCGCTGCAGGAACTCACCGCGGAGCTGTCGCTCGGGGTCCCGGACTACCGCATCACCTCGACCGGGCCCGACCACGCCAAGCAGTTCACGGCCTACGCGGTCGTCGACGGCGAGAGCTTCGGCACCGCACCCGGGCTGAACAAGAAGGAGGCCGAGCAGGCGGCCGCGCACCTCGCGCTCGACACCCTGCGCTCGCTGCGGGACCACCGCACGGGCGGCGACGACGCCGCGACCGCGCCCACCGCGTAGCCGCCGGCGTGCCCGAACTCCCCGAGGTCGAGACGGTGCGGGCCGGGCTCGCCACGCGGCTGCCCGGCCGCACGGTGGTCGGGGTCGAGGTCCACCACCCCCGTGCCGTGCGCCGGCCCGCGGCGGGCTTGGCCGACGGGCCGCCCTCGTTGTTCGGGCCCTGCGGCGTGGCGATGATGATGAAGCGCTGGCCGGTGCCGTTGCTGTCGCCCTGCGAGAGCAGGCTGGAGACGTTGCGGAACCACAGGGTGATGTAGTTGCACTGGGTCTGGG
>CAXUNA010000526.1:2104-3179 GCA_964252095.1 uncultured Jatrophihabitans sp.
GTGGTCGGGGTCGAGGTCCACCACCCCCGTGCCATCCGCCGGCACGCGGCGGGATTGGCCGACTTCGCCGGCCGGCTGATCGGCCACACCGTCACCGCCGTCCGGCGTCGCGGGAAGTTCCTCTGGCTGCCGCTGGAACCCGGTGACGGCTGCCTGGTCGGTCATCTCGGGATGAGCGGTCAGCTCCTCGTGAACGACGCCGCCGCGCCCGACCAGACCCACCTGCGCGTGCGGCTGCGGTTCGCGGACGGCGACCCCGAGCTGCGCTTCGTCGACCAGCGCACGTTCGGCGGGATGCTCGCCGACGACCTCGTCCCGACCCCCGACCTCGACGGCGACACCGTGCCCGCGACCGTCGCGCACATCGCCCGCGACCCGCTCGACCCCGCGTTCGACGACCTCGCGTTCTCCCGTCGGCTGCGCGCGGGGAGACGGGAGGTCAAGTCCGCCCTGCTCGACCAGAACCTGGTGTCGGGAGTCGGCAACATCTACGCCGACGAGTCACTGTGGCGCAGCCGGTTGTCCGGCCGACGGCGGACCGACGCGCTCACCGCGGCGCACGTGCGCGACCTGCTGGGCTCGGTGCGGGAGGTGCTGGACGAGGCGCTCGCGGCGGGCGGCACGTCGTTCGACGCGCTGTACGTCGACGCCGACGGCAACTCCGGGTACTTCGAACGGCAACTCGCGGTCTACGGGCGCGAAGGGCTGCCGTGCCCGCGGTGCGGCACCGCGATCGTGCGGTCGTCGTTCGCGAACCGGTCGAGCTTCACCTGCCCGCGCTGTCAGCGCCCGCCGCGCCACTGATCGCTGTGAACCCGCCGCGCGGGTGATCGCCCGTCAGGAGCCGGGTGGTCTGTCCGTTCGGTCCGGGTTCGCGAGATCTGTGCGCCAGGTGTGGACCCCGGGCGTCCGGACCGTCATGATCCTCGCGTGCCACCGCGCACCCCCTGCCCGCGGTGAGAGATCCGAGAGGACCAACCCCTTCATGAGACGACCTCTGACGCTGCTCGCAGCCTCGTCGCTGACCCTCGGTGCGCTCGTCGCCCCGGCGGCGGTCAGCCCGGCCGCCGCCGCC
>CAXUNA010000527.1:0-3174 GCA_964252095.1 uncultured Jatrophihabitans sp.
TGTCGGGGTCGGCTTTCAGGGCGTCCTGGGCCACGCGCATGGCGTCGGGCAGGCCGGCGAGCAGCTCGGCGGCGACCGTCCACCCCTCGCTGGCCGGTGGCGCGCCGGGCGGGCGGGTGCCGTCGAGGTCGAGGACGTCGGCGCTGCACACCCCGCACGCGGCGGAGGTGACGTAGGCCCGCGGCCGTGGCGGCTCGACGCCTGCAGCGATCTTCAGCAGCACCCGGTCCGGCTCGAGGTCGAACGCGTGCACCTCCGACAGCCGGACGACGTCCTCGCGACGCACCACCCCGGACTCGACGACCAGCCAGCCCGCGGCCAGTTCGACGTCGTGGCCCGGTGTGCGCATGAGCGTCGCGATCACGGTCTCGTCGAGCACGAGCGACAGCGGCGCCTCCACGGCGAGGTCGTCCGGGCGCTGCCGCGGTTCGACGTCCGGACGCACCGTGACGATCGCGCGTCGCGTCGTCGTGATGGCCACGGTGCGACGGTAGCCCGCCCCGGCGCTATGCGGACTGTCGCTGGAACGTGCGCGAACCCCACCAGGCGAGCAGGGTTCCGAGCGCGACGGTGACGAGGGCTCCGATCCACACGTGGGAGTCGCCGAAGTCGCCGGCGAACAGCGCCCGGCTGGCGTCGACGACGTAGGTCAGCGGGTTGACCTGCGAGGTGTGGAACAGCCACGCGGGCGCGAGCGACATCGGCAGCAGCACACCGGACAGCAGCAGCAGCGGCAGCGAGACGCCCTGGATGAACGGGGCGAACGCGTCCTCGTCCTTGAGGATGAGCCCCATCGCGTACGACGCGGCCGAGATCCCCAACGCCAGCAGGCAGATCAGCACGACCGACGACACGATGCCGCTCACCGAGGCCGACAACCCGAACGGGATCGCGACCAGGATCAGCACGACGCTCTGCACGGCGATGGTCACCATGTTGCCGAGCGTGCGGCCCATGATCAGCGACACCCGGCGCGCCGGCGTGACCCGCTGCCGGTCGACCACCCCCTCGCGCAACTCCTGGATGATCCCGAACCCGGCGAAACCCGCGCCGAAGATCGCGAGCTGCAACAGCAGGCCGGGCACGAACACCCGCCACGCCTGGTCGCCGCCGAGCCCGCCGCCCTGCACGCGGGTCAGCAGCGGACCGAACAGCACCAGGTAGAGGATCGGCTGGGTCAGACCGAAGAACACCCACACGGGATTGCGCAGCAGGATCCGCATCTGCCGCTGGAAGACCAGTCCGGTCTCCGTGAGAACACCGCTCATGCCGCCGCCTCGCCTTCACGCAGTGACCGACCGGTGAGGGTGAGGAAGACGTCGTCGAGGGTCGGCCGGTTGACCGTGACGGCGGTGGGGACGAGCGACGCGGCGTCGAACGCGCGCAGCAGCGGGGCGATCGCGGTGGCGCCGTCGTCGACGGTCACCTGCACACCGGTGTCGGAGACCCGCACGTCGCGGACGGCCAGCGCCGACCGCACGATCGCCTCGACGCGGTCGAGTCCCGAGGTGAGACCGACGGTGACGACGTCACCGCTGATCCGCGCCTTGAGGGCGTCGGGCGTGTCGTCGGCGACGATCTCGCCGTGGTCCATCACCAGCACCCGGTCGGCCAGGGCGTCGGCCTCGTCGAGGTAGTGGGTGGTCAGCACGATCGTGGTGCCGGTGTCGTCGCGCAGCGAGCGGATGTGCTGCCACAGGTTGGACCGGCTCTGCGGGTCGAGCCCGGTGGTCGGTTCGTCGAGGAACACCAGCGGCGGCGAGTGCATCAGGCCGAGCGCGACGTCGAACCGGCGCCGCTGGCCCCCGGAGAGCTCGAGCAGCGCGCGCTTCTCGAGGCCGCCGAGGTCGAGCCGCGGTGCGACCACCTCGAGCCGCTCCCGCGCCTCGACCTTGGACAGCCCCTGCAACCGGGCCTGCGTGATCAACTCCTCGCCGACGATCGTGCCGGCGCTGGGCGCGGCTCCGACCTGGGCGACGTAGCCGATCCGGCGGCGCACCTCACGGGGTTGCCGTGCGAGGTCGAAGCCCGCGACCCGGGCGCTGCCGCCGCTGGGCTCCAGCAGGGTGGTGAGCATCCGCAGGGTCGTGGTCTTGCCGGCGCCGTTGGGGCCGAGCAGCCCGACGATCTCGCCGGGCGCCACGGTGATGTCGACGCCCTTGACGGCCTCGACCGGGCCGGCCTTGGTCTTGAACGAACGCGCGAGCCCGCGCGCGTCGATGATCGCGTCGCCGGCGGGCGCCGACGGGGTGGTGGTCATGCCGGAGAGCCTGGCAGCTGCCGCCGACCCTAGTCAAGCTTGATCAGATGGGAGCCGCGTCGACGGCTCCGCGGACGCCGACGCCCGGTCCGAGGTCGGGCATCCGGCCCTCGCCGGCGAAGGTGTACGCCCCGGCCCGCAGCCGTTTGACGAACCCGCGGGTCCAGTCCAGTTCGGCGCGGGTCTTGGCGGCGGTGAAGTCGAGGATCTCCCGGACGTGTTCCGGCACCGAACCGTCCGCGCCGGTGGCGCCGTCGCGGATGGTGCCGCGGATCCAGGAGGTCTGGTCCAGCTCGCTCTCCAGTCGGGCGACGCGCCCGGCCAGCGCCCGGACCAGCTCGTCACGCGGCAGGAACAGCATCAGACACAGCGCCGGGACAAGG
This sequence comes from uncultured Jatrophihabitans sp., assembly GCA_964252095.1. GTDB lineage: Bacteria > Actinomycetota > Actinomycetes > Mycobacteriales > Jatrophihabitantaceae > CAXUNA01. The sequence goes on from CAXUNA010000527.1 coordinate 2,644, forward strand.
GGTTCGGCGGTCTGTTGCACCGTCCACCAGGTCTCGCGCAGCAGGAGTTGGAACTCCTTCTCGCCTTCGCCGGTGAGCACGTACGACGTCCGTTCCGGACGCCCGTCGCCGCTCTCGCGGGAGTGTTGCGCGATGCAACCGTCCTTCTCCAGGGTGCGCAGCGCGCCGTAGATCGATCCCGGCTTGACGTTCGCGAGCTCCTCGAGCCGCCAGGTCAGCAGCTCACGGCGGACGTCGTAGCCGTGGATCGGCTGCATGATGCGGACGACACCGAGGACCAGCAACCGGGTCGCAGACATGCGATCAGCATAGTCACGGTTGAGTACTCAAGCAGGCAGCGCGGCCAGCATGGCGTCGAACGGGGCGGGCCGGCCGGTCATGAGCTCGACCTGCCGCGCCGCCTGGTGCACCAGCACCGCCCGGCCGCCCGCGCCCGTCACACCCGCCGCCCCCGCCGCCCGCGCCCGCGTGGTCGGCCAGGGGGCGTACACGACGTCGAGCCGGGTCCGCCCCGCCGGCCCGCACCCGGCC
>CAXUNA010000528.1:0-3167 GCA_964252095.1 uncultured Jatrophihabitans sp.
CCGGCGCTCACCACCGGGACGCCCGGCCGCACGGTCGAACGGCACCCGGGACCGCCCGTCGAGCGGGGTCCGGCGGAGCCGTCCTGAGGGTCACGGCGCGGGCTGCGGGTCACAGTCCGGTTGCGGAAGCCGTGTACCGTCCGCCACGCCGGGCCTCGGGCCCGCACCACCGCCCCGCCGCGGCCCCGGAACACCCGGTGGTCGCACCACCCCGAGCCCGCGCGCACACCGAGGAGATCACGTAGTGGCCACGACCCGGTCGAGTTCCCGACGGACAGCAGGTGCCGCCTCCGGCACCAAGCTGGTCATCGTCGAGTCGCCGACCAAGGCCCGGATGATCGGCGGGTTCCTGGGCCCCGACTACGTCGTCGAGGCCTCGATCGGCCACATCCGCGACCTCCCGCGCAACGCCGCCGACGTGCCCGCGAAGTACAAGGGCGAGTCCTGGGCGCGCCTCGGTGTCGACACCGACAACGACTTCGAGCCGCTGTACGTCGTCGCGGCCGACCACCGGGCCCAGGTCACCAAGCTCAAGTCGCTGATGAAGACCAGCAGCGAGGTCTACCTCGCGACGGACGAGGACCGTGAGGGCGAGGCCATCGCCTGGCACCTGGTCCAGGAGCTCAAGCCCACCATCCCGGTCCGCCGGATGGTCTTCCACGAGATCACCCCCGCGGCCATCGCCCGGGCGGTCGCGAGCCCGCGGGAGATCGACGCCGACCTCGTCGACGCCCAGGAGACCCGGCGCATCCTCGACCGGCTCTACGGCTACGAGGTCAGCCCGGTGCTGTGGCGCAAGGTGCTGCCGCGGCTGTCCGCCGGCCGCGTGCAGTCGGTCGCGACCCGCATCGTCGTCGAGCGCGAACGCGCCCGGATGCGGTTCCGCACCGCCGAGTACTGGGACCTCAAGGCGACGTTCGAGACGGCCGCGGACGGCGCGAAGACCGACGCCGGTGAGCCCAGCAGCTTCGGCGCCACCCTCGTCGCTCTCGACGACGTCCGCGTCGCCACCGGCCGCGACTTCGACCCCGCCACGGGCGAGGCGTCCGGCGACGTCCTGCACCTCGACGAGGCGGGCGCCCGCGGGCTGGCCGCGCGCCTGCAGGACCGGCCGTTCGTGGTCACCCGGGTCGACGAGAAGCCGTACCGCCGTCGTCCGTACGCGCCGTTCATGACCTCGACGCTGCAGCAGGAGGGCGGCCGCAAGCTGCACTGGTCCTCCGAGGTGACGATGCGGGTGGCGCAGCGGCTCTACGAGAACGGCCACATCACCTACATGCGGACCGACTCGACGAACCTGTCGGAGACGGCGTTGACGGCGGCCCGCGCCCAGGCCCGGGAGCTGTACGGCGACGCCTACGTGCCGGCCGAGGCCCGCACGTACAACAAGAAGGTCAAGAACGCCCAGGAGGCACACGAGGCGATCCGGCCGTCCGGCGACTCGTTCAAGACCCCGGGCCAGCTCGCCAACCAGCTCTCCGGCGACGAGTTCCGCCTCTACGAGCTGATCTGGCAGCGCACGCTCGCCTCGCAGATGTCCGACGCCGTCGGTACCACCGTCAGCGTCCGGATCGCGGGCACGTCGGTCACCGACGAGCGCGCCGAGTTCTCCACGTCCGGCCGCACCATCACCTTCCCGGGCTTCCTGCGCGCGTACGTCGAGGACGTCGACAGCAGCGGGGAGAAGGACGACGCCGAGAAGCGGCTGCCGCGCCTGACCCGCGACGACGCCCTCACGGCCCGCGAGCTCGAGGCCGACGGCCACAGCACCAGCCCGCCCGCGCGCTTCACCGAGCCCAGCCTGGTCAAGCAGCTCGAGGAACTCGGCATCGGCCGGCCGTCGACGTACTCGTCGATCATGAAGACGATCGTCGACCGCGGCTACGTCTGGAAGAAGGGGTCGGCCATGGTGCCGACCTGGACCGCCTTCGCCGTCATCGGCCTGCTCGAGAAGTACTTCGCGCGGCTGGTCGACTACAACTTCACCGCGTCGGTCGAGAACGACCTCGACGCGATCGCGAACGGCACCGAGTCGCGGGTGGACTGGCTGCGCCGGTTCTACTTCGGCGTCGTCGCCCCCGACGCGAGTGGTGCACCGAGCAACGGTCACGGGCCCGGCACCGAGGGCACCCGCATCTCCGACCAGGGCGGGCTCAAGAAGCTCATCGCCGAGCAGCTCGAGGAGATCGACGCCCGCGGCGTGAACTCCATCCCGCTGCCGGGCATCGACGACGTCCTCGTGCGCGTCGGCCGGTACGGCCCGTACCTGCAGAAGGGCGGCGCCGAGTCCGAGGAGCGCGCGTCGATCCCGGACGACCTGCCGCCCGACGAGCTCACGCCGGAGAAGGTCGAGGAACTGCTCTCGGCACCGTCGGGCGACATCGAGCTCGGCACCACCGACGACGGCCGCGAGGTGACCGCCCGCAACGGCCGTTACGGCCCGTACGTCACCGACGGCGAGAAGACCGCCTCGTTGTTCAAGGACATGGCGCTCGAGACCCTGACCCTCGCCGACGCCGAGAAGCTGTTGACGCTGCCCCGCACGCTCGGCAAGGACGCCGAGGGTGTCGAGATCACCGCGCAGAACGGCCGCTACGGCCCGTACGTCAAGCGTGGCACCGACTCCCGTTCGCTCGAGACCGAGAACCAGCTGTTCACGGTCACCCTCGACGACTCCCTCGCGCTGTTCGCCCAGCCCAAGCTGCGGGGACGCGCGGCCGCCAAGCCGCCGTTGAAGGAACTGGGCGCCGACCCGACGTCGGGCAAGCCGATGGTGGTCAAGGAGGGCCGGTTCGGGCCCTACGTCACCGACGGCGAGACCAACGCGTCGCTGCGTCGCGGTGACTCGATCGAGGGCCTCACCGACGAGCGCGCGATCGAACTGCTCGCCGAGCGCCGCGCCCGCGGCCCGGCCACCCCCCGCAAGGCGGCCAAGAAGGCGCCGGCGAAGAAGGCGGTCAAGAAGGCGGCGGCGAAGAAGGCCGGCACCAAGACCGCGGCGAAGAAGACCGCCAAGAAGACCGCCGTCAAGAAGGCCGGCAGCTAGCAGCTGGTCGACCCGGGCGAGTCGGCGGCGATCCGAGCGCACATGTGTCGCCAGATCGCGGTTCGACGGCCCGCCACGCGATCCGAGCGCACCTGTGTCGCCAGATCGCACCCTGCCCGCC
>CAXUNA010000529.1:0-3154 GCA_964252095.1 uncultured Jatrophihabitans sp.
CGTCGCGCAGGGCCTCCATGGCGTCGACGGTCTCGGCGAGCGGCACCGCGCCGCCCTCGTCCTGCGCGACGGCCGCGCCGTGGCACTCGTCGACCGGGCCGACCTCGACCCGCACGGCTGAGAAACCGTTGCACCGAGCAACGTGCGCGGTGCAACGGTCCGTCAGAGGTTGGCGTAGCCCGGTATCTGCTCGCGGAGCTTCTGGAGTTCGGCCTCGTCCGAGACGCCCTGGAAGTCGTACCTCGGGGTGTACGGCCGTTCGAGCGCGCGGAGTTCGTCCACGGTGAGCTCGATGTCGAGCGAAGCGACGGCGTCGTCGATCTGCGCCCTGGTGTTGGCCCCGACGAGCGGCGCGGTGACGACCGGCTTGCTCCCCAGCCACGCGAGGGCGATCTGCGCCCGGCTCACGCCGCGGTGCTCGGCGACATCGCCCACGGCGTCGAGGATCGCCCGGTCGCTGTCGACGGTGGATCCGTAGAGCAGATCGGCATATCCGCCGTCCGTGGTCGACCGGTTCGTCGTCTTCGCCTCGCCGGACGACCGGGCGAGCCGTCCACGGGCGAGCGGGCTCCACACGACGGTCCCGACGCCTTCGTCGAGGCAGAGCGGGATCATCTCGCGTTCCTCCTCACGGGCGAGCAGGTTGTAGTGGTCCTGCATCGTGACGAACCGCGACCACCCGTGCTCGCGCTGCACGCGCAGGGCCTTCGCGAACTCCCACGCGTGCATCGACGACGCCCCGAGGTAGCGGACCTTGCCGACCTTCACCAGGTCGTGCAGAGCCTCCAGGGTCTCCTCGAGCGGAGTGCTCCGGTCGTTGCGGTGGATCTGGTAGAGGTCGATGTACTCGGTGCCCAGCCGGCGCAGGCTGTGCTCGACCTCGCTCATGACCGCCTTCCGCGACAGGCCGCTCCCGTTCGGGCCCGACCGCATCGGGTGGCGCAGCTTGGTGGCGATGACGACCTCGTCGCGCGCCGCGAAGTCGCGCAGGGCACGGCCGAGGATCTCCTCGCTCGAGCCGTAGGAATACATGTTGGCGGTGTCGAAGAAGTTGATGCCGGCCTCGAGTGCGTGCCGGATCAACGGCCGGCTGGTCGGCTCGTCGAGCGACCACACGGGGTGGCCGCGGCCCGGGTCCCCGTAGGTCATCGCCCCGATCGCGATCGGCGACACGTCGAGACCGGTGGTGCCGAGCTTGGTGTAGCGCATGCTGCTCCTCTAGAGTTTGCGGAGAGGTCTCCGGAAACCGTAACGGAGAGCTCTCCGGATCGCAACCGAGGAGGCCTGCCGTGGTGCGAGCGGACGCGCGCGAGAACCGGGCTCGCATCCTCGACGTCGCCCGGGCCGCCTTCGCCGAGGGTGACGCGGTCTCGATGAACCAGGTCGCGCAACGCGCGGGCGTCGGGCCCGGCACCCTCTACCGCAACTTCGCGACCCGGGAGGAGCTCGTCCTCGCCGTCTACGAAGTGGAGATCGAGCAACTCCTCGCGGCCGTTCCCGGTCTGGTGGCGACGCTGCCGCCGGTCGACGCGCTGCGCAGCTGGACGCTGGACCTGGTGGGCGCCATGCGCCGCAAGCACGGTCTCGGTGACGCCCTGAGCCCTGGTGCCACCCAGGCGATCACCGAGAAGACCTACGGTCCGGTGGTGGAGGCGATCACCACACTGCTCGATGCCGGCAAGCACGAGGGCGCGATCCGCGCCGACGCCGACCCGCGCGACTACCTGCAGCTGACGGGCGCGCTGTGGCGGTCCGCCTCCGGTTCCGAGGACCGTTCGAGCCCGATGCTGGAGCTGATCCTCGACGGGCTCACCGCGCGCCGACCGTCCTGACCGATCCACGCGAGAGGACCGCCATGACCGAACCGGACGACACCGACGCCCCCGTCACGTTCGAGAACTGCGCTGACGTGGCGGGGCCGTTCCTGCACGGCACGAAGGCCGCGCTCGCCGTCGGCGACGAGCTGGTCGCCGGGCACGACTCGAACTTCCAGCGGGGTCGCACGATGAACCACGTCTACTTCACCACGCTCGAGAGCACCGCGGCGTGGGGCGCCGAGTTCGCCACCGCGCTCGCGGGCACCGAGGAGCGGGGGCACGTCTACGTCGTCGAACCACAGGGCGCCTTCGAGGACGACCCGAACGTGACGGACAAGAAGTTCCCCGGCAACCCCACGCGGTCCTACCGCACCCGTCACCCGTTGCGGATCGTGGGCGAGATCCACGACTGGCAGGGCCACGAACCCGAGGTCCTGCTGGGGATGGTGGAAGGACTGGCGAAGCTGCGGGAGCAGGGCCTCGACGTCATCGAGGACTGAGTCCCAGGCTCGGCGTCACCGGGTCCGTCCCCGTGCGGTACGAAGGGGCCATGACTGCCTACTGGATCAGCGAGTACGTCGAGATCACCGACGAGAGCAAGCTCGCGGCGTACGCGCGTCTCGCGGCGCCGGCGCTCGAGGCGGCGGGCGGCCGGTTCCTCGTGCGGGGCCTGCCCGAGCACACCTACGAGGCCGGCCGGGCCACGCGCACCGTGGTCATCGAGTTCGCGTCGATGGCCGCCGCCGTGGCCGCCCACGACGGGCCGGGCTACGCCGAGGCGCTGGCCGCCCTCGACGGCGGCGCGGTGCGGGACCTGCGGATCGTGCCGGGCGTCGACTGACCGCCGACGCGGCGGCCCGCGGGAAACCCCGATGCGAGCGGGTGTCTCAGCGGACCAGCGCCCGTTCCAGGGCGGCACGCGTCGCCTCGTCGTCGGCCGTCAGCCGGTCCAGCACGGCACCGAGTTCGTCCAGCCACTGCGAGACGGGGACCGGCGTCGACGACAGCACGACCCCGCGCACGGTGTGGCCGAGAACGGCTTCGGCGACGCCCACCTCGGGCGACCGGAACGAGAGCATCGTCTCGCCGACGGTGACGGTGACGCCGATCGGTTCCCCGGCCCGCCCGGTCAGCCGGCGGCCCACCGAGCGACGTCGCTCCACCCGCACCATCGACGCCGGCAGGGCACCGCTCAAGGTGGTGATCAGCACGCGGCCGAGCATCGCGACCGGGGGCAGAGGCGCTGCGCCGTCGAGCATCGGATAGGCCTGACGGATCAACCCGCCGTCCTGCACCCGCCAAGCCACCTTCTGCAGGTTCGCGCGCGGCACCGCATC
>CAXUNA010000530.1:0-3151 GCA_964252095.1 uncultured Jatrophihabitans sp.
CCGGGCTGCACCGGCCCATGCGCCGTCGTGCCGCAGGGCGGCGGGGGCGGTGGCTCGGTCGGCGGCGCGTCCGACGTCACGCTGGGTGACCTCGGCGACGCCGCAGCGTCGACCACCAGCGGAGGCGGCACGGCAGCCAGCGGCTCCGGCACGTCCGACGCGGCGCTGGCGGCGGCCGGGAACCAATCCGGCAGTGGCAGCGACCAGCTCGCGGTCGACCGGGCCTTCGGGTCGGGGTCGGGCGGCAGCACGGCGCCGGGCCTGCCGACCACCCTGACGATCGCCGCGATCGCGGCCCTCGCCGGTGCCTCCGTGCTGTGGTTCGCCCGGCGCCGGCTCGCTCGCGGCTGACGCACCCCGGGACTCCGGTACGCTGGAGCGGTTGGCCTCCGGCCGGGCACCTGCCCGACTCCGCCGGGGCCTGCACCTCCTGCCGCGGAGAGACCGCGGCCGACCGAGTCCACAGGAGGACTGAGCGTCAGCATGCGCAAGTACGAAGTCATGGTCATCCTGACCCCTGATCTCGACGAGCGGACCATCGCGCCCTCGTTGGACACCTTCCTCAACGTCATCAAGAACGACGGCGGGTCGGTGGAGAAGATCGACATCTGGGGCCGTCGTCGTTTCGCCTACGAGATCCAGCACCACGCCGAAGGCGTGTACGCGGTCCTCGACATCACGGCGAACCCGTCCGCGGTCTCCGAGCTGGACCGTCAGCTCAACCTCAACGAGTCGGTGCTGCGGACCAAGGTCCTGCGGCCGGACGTCCGGTAAGCCCGTGGCCGGCGAAACCGTCATCACCGTGGTCGGCAACCTCACCGCCGACCCCGAGCTCCGGTTCACCCCGTCGGGGGCGGCCGTCGCGTCGTTCACCGTCGCGTCCACGCCCCGCACGTTCGACCGGCAGACCAACGAGTGGAAGGACGGCGAAGCGCTCTTCCTCCGCTGCTCCATCTGGCGGCAGGCGGCGGAGAACGTCGCCGAGTCGCTGACCCGCGGCTCGCGCGTCATCGTCTCCGGTCGGCTCAAGCAGCGCTCGTTCGAGACCCGTGAGGGCGAGAAGCGCACCGTCATCGAGCTCGACGTCGACGAGGTCGGCCCCTCGCTGCGGTACGCCACGGCCAAGGTCAACCGCACCTCGCGCGGTTCGTCCGGCGGCGGCGGCTTCGGCTCCCAGGGTGGTGGCGGCGGCGGCAGTGCCCCGGCCGACGACCCGTGGAGCTCGGCGCCCTCCGCCCCGCCCCAGGGCGGCGGCGGCGGCAACGAGTACTCCGACGAGCCGCCGTTCTAGTCCGGCCCACGCCGACTCCCTCCCGATCAACCTGATCTTCTCCAGCAGAGGAAATCCCAGACATGCCCAAGCCTCCGATCCGCAAGCCCAAGAAGAAGGCCAACCCGCTCAAGGCCGCCAAGATCGAGTACATCGACTACAAGGACGTGAACCTGCTCCGCAAGTTCATCTCCGACCGCGGGAAGATCCGCGCCCGCCGCGTCACCGGCGTCACCTCCCAGCAGCAGCGACAGATCGCCAAGGCCGTCAAGAACGCCCGCGAGATGGCGCTGCTGCCGTACACCTCGACCGCGCGCTGACGCAGGAAGGCAGGACACCGTGAAGCTCATCCTGACCCGTGAGGTCACCGGGCTCGGCACCGCTGGCGACATCGTCGAGGTCGCCGACGGCTACGGCCGTAACTACCTGGTCCCGCGCGGCGACGCCATCGCGTGGACCAAGGGCGGCGAGAAGCAGATCGCGCAGATCAAGCGCGCCCGCGACTCCCGCATGATCCGCGACCGCAGCCACGCCGCAGAGATCAAGAACCACCTCGAGCAGTTGAAGGTCACCCTGGTCGCCCGGGCGGGCGAGGGCGGCCGGCTGTTCGGCTCGATCAGCTCGGCCGACATCGCCGGGGCCGTCAAGGCCGCCGGCGGCCCGCTGCTCGACCGCAAGACCGTGCACCTGCCGGGTCACGTGAAGACCACGGGCACGTTCGACGTCACCGTCGAACTGCACCCCGACGTCGTCGCGACCGTCCCGGTGATCGTCAGCGCGAGCTGAGCTCGAACGCACAAAGGCCCCGTCCTCCGCGAGGAGGACGGGGCCTTCGTGCGTTCCGGCGCTCTCAGTTCCGGTGGCTGCCCACGTGCAGGCGACGGGAGCGGCGCACCGAGTTCGCGGCGAACAGCAACGCGATGCCGGCGACGACCGCCCAGCTCCCCACCGCGAGGCTGCCCAGCGTGGCGACCGGGCCGGTGTTGGCGAGCATCGGCACGGACGCGGTGGGTGTCGGAGCCGGTGTGGTGGCCACGACCAGCGGCGCCCCGGGACCGACGGCGGCGTTGCCGAGGTCGAGCTCGAGGGCGGTCGGCAACGCACCGCCGCGGCTCGGCAACAGCGCGAGCGACAACGCCGTCTCGGTGAACGTCTGGTCGTCGGCGGTCGCCTGCCCGTTGGCCGTCAGCGAGAGCAGCGTGGTGAGCGCCGAGCCGAGCTGACCCAGCACGGTGCCGAGGGCCCCGGACAGGCCGTCGAACGCCGTCCCGAGCGGCGCGGTGAGGTCGGCGAACTGCGGCAGGAAGGCCGAGAGCGGCTGCGCGTCGATCGGTACCGCGATCCCCGCCACGGTGACGGTCACGCTGCCGAGCGAGGCGAGGAACGCGTCCCGGGCCTTGTCCAGCTGGGCGCCGAGCTGCGTCACGATCGCCTGCGCGATGGCGGGCAGGCCCGCGACGATCAGCGGCACCAGATCGGTGTTCGGGGGCAGGGCGTTGATGTCCTTGCCGGTCGCCGCCTCGACGATCTTCGCGAGGTCGAGCGAGAGCGTGCCCCCCAGCAGGTCGGCGTCGTACCCGGGGCCGGAGACCGAGGTGACCGCGCCGAGCAACTTCGCCGGGTCGGGCAGCTTGCCGTTCACGGTGAGCAGCCCGCCGACGGGGAGCGCACCGGTGGCGGTCGTGATCGCGTCCTGCACGGCGGCGACGACGGCGGTCGCCGACGTGGTGAGCGTGTCGAGCAGGCCGGTGAGCGCGGTGCCGGCGGTGATGTCGAGGGTCAGGCTGCCGATCCCGTAGCTGCCCTTCGCCGCGCCGAGCGTGCCGCCGGTGCCGAACGCCGCGCGGGTGGCGTGGCCGGCGAGCGCGCCCGCGGTGAGCT
>CAXUNA010000531.1:0-1334 GCA_964252095.1 uncultured Jatrophihabitans sp.
GGGCGAGGGCGTCGGCGACGTCGAGCGCGCCGTGCGGCGGGCAGATCGACAGCACGACGGCGGCGCCGTCGAGCGCGGTGGTGAGCGAGTCGAACGACGCCAGCCCGGCGACCTCGGCCCGCGCGACGGTCGCCGCCGAGCGCCCGGCGCTCACCCAGCCCACCTCGTGGCCCGCCCCGACCAGGCACGCGCCGACGGCGGCGCCCATGGCGCCCGGGTGCAGCAACAGGATCACCGCACCGACAGTAGGCAGCGTTCCTGTCAGGCGGGGAGCAGGACGTCGTCGGGGGCGAAGATCCGCGACACCTCCGGGGCGAGCTGGTTCTTCGCGCCGAGTCGGGCGATGGTGTCCGCGACCGTCACCCCGCGCAGACCGGCGAGGGTGATCCGCCCGTGGTGGCGGCTCGCGATGCACCGGGTCACGCGGGGTGCGTGGACCGCGAGGCAGTGCCGGCGCACGCCGTCCGCCACCTCCGGCCACCCCGGGTCGGTGGTGAGGGCGGTGAGCGCCGCGGTGTCGTGGGCCGCGACCTCCACGCAGGCCTGGTACTGCCGGTCCAGCGGCTTGGACATCACGGTGCCCGGGTGGTCGAGCGTCACCTCGATCGGTTCGAGCAGGTGCCGTCGCACCTTGGCGACGCCGGGTGCGGCCGCGAGGTACGGCGCGAGGTCGTCGGCGACGAAGGCCCGGTACGCCTCGACCGGAACCTCGTCCCGGCGGCGGAGGAACAGCAGGTGGCGGACGAGACCGTCGTGGCCGTCGGGTACCGGATCGGTGCTGTCAGCAACGGTTTCGGTGTTGGTCCCGAGGCTCGGGTACGCGAGCATCTCCGACAGGAAGTTGGCGCCGTCGAGCATCTGCGGGTGCGACACCCCCTGGAACACCGCGAGGTCGTCCAGGGCGGCGAACGTGGCCTCGGGTACGCCGTGGAACTCGTCGACGGCGTCGGGACGGTCGTCGACACCGGGGATGGCCGGCCACACCGAGTCGGCGAACGAGACCAGGTGCAGGAACACCGAGTCCAGTCCCGGATACCGCGCCGGCAGTGTGATGTGGACGTCCAGCCAGTACTGGCGGAACTCGTCGACGCTGAGGTCGTCGCGCTTGCGCAGGGGCATGACGAGCGTGAGGGCATCGGCCATGGCGGGCACTCCTTCGTGACGGCGGTGGCGCACAGCATCCCGACGCCCGCCCACGCTGCCCATCCCTGCGTCCCGCTGGGTGGGACGGCGAGTTCCGCCGACCCGGTCAGGACCCGACGCGTCGCACCAGCCACGGCTGCAGGTGCGCGAAGCCCCGGACCGACACGCGCGACAGGGGGCGCAGGGTGAGG
>CAXUNA010000531.1:1434-3135 GCA_964252095.1 uncultured Jatrophihabitans sp.
CGACGTCCTGCCGGGTGAGGTGGACGGGTCCCTCGAGCAGGAAGTCCTCGATGCGACGGCGCAGTTCCTCGGCCTCGGCGTCACGGGGCAGCTCGGCCATCCGCGGGCCGTCAGCTGGTGTGGACGATGAGCACGTCGACGTCGACGCCGCGGGCGACGTCGGACGGCACCGAGCCGAACAGGCGTCCGGACAACGAGTTCAGGCCGACGTTGCCCACCACGAGCAGGTCGGCCGACGAGTCCTTGACGGCCTTGCGCAGCGCCTTCACCGGGGCGTCGCGCAGCGCGAGCTTCTCCACGTTGCGGGCGCCGTACTTCAGGGCGTGGTCCTCGGCGCGCTGCAGGATGCCCTCGGCCGGGGCCGACCCGACGATCTGGTAGCCCTCGCCGCCCAGCTGGTCCTGCTCCCGCTTGTGGTCGCCGTCGGGCAGGTACGCGCACACCAGCACGAGCTTCGCGCCCGCGTCGGCGGCGAGCGCTCCGGCCTTCTCGACCGCGCGCATCGACGTGTCCGACCCGTCGGTCCCCACCACGATCGTCGTGTACGACGCCATCGCCTCGCCCTTCTGCCGTGCGCACCCACCGTGGGCGCTCGGGGAAATCTATCCGTGACCCGCGGTACCGGCGAGCGGGCCCCGCCGTGGCGAGCGCTACGAGGGCGCCCGCGTCCCGTCGACGGGTGGTGGCGCGGCGTGCTTCGACCGCCACCGCTGGACCAGCGACCCGATCCCGGACAGCACGAGCACCAGGACGATCGCCGCGACCGCGCCCTGCCACGGCTCGGGGAACACCGCGCGGCCGGCGATGCCGATCGCCGCGTAGAGCACCGACCAGAGCGCGGCCGCGCCGATGTCGGCGATCGCGAACCGGCGCCAGCTGTACCCACCGAGCGATGCCGCGAGCAGCACCGGCACGCGTCCGCCCGGGATGAGCCGCGAGAGCAGCAACGAGCGCAGTTCGTGCTCCTCCAGCTGCTCGCGCAGCCGGCCGAGCACCTCCTGCGCGTTGTCGCCGCGCAGCCAGCCGATCCGCTCGGCGAGGCGGACGCCGGCCAGTCGCAGCACCCCGTAGGTGATGATGTCGCCGACGTACGCACCGGCCGCGCCGAAGGCGACGACGAGCACCAGCAGCACGACGTTGTCCTGCTCGCCGAGCGCGGCGGCGACGCTGACCGCGGCGCCGGTCGGAAGCACCGGGATCGTCGCGCCGAAGGCCACGACGCCGAACAGGTAGAGCAGGTAGGCAAATCCGAGCTGCTCGGGTGCGTTCATCGGGGAGCGGGCGGCGGGGGGCCGGACGGCGTCGCCGCCACCGGGAGCTCCACCGTGTCGCCCTGGCACAGCACGTGCACCGTGACGCCCGGACAGATCCCGGGGGCGGCTGCGGCGAAGCGGGCGCCGGGCTCCCGGAACCGGTGCTGGAACGTGGCGCGCCCGAGCTGACGCAACCCGGTGGGCCAGAACGTGCCGTAGTGCACGGGGACGGCGTCGCGCGCGCCGACGCGGGCGACGGCCTCGGCGGCCTGTGCCGGGTCGAGGTGGTGTGGGCCGAGCGTCGGCCCCCAGCCGCCGACGGGGACGACGGCGACGTCGACCGGGCCGATCGTCGCCATCTCGTCGAACAGCCCGGTGTCGCCGGCGAACCAGACCGAACGCCCGGCGCCCGCGAGGACGAAGCCCAACGCCGGCCCGTGGTGCCGGG
>CAXUNA010000532.1:0-3133 GCA_964252095.1 uncultured Jatrophihabitans sp.
GGCCCGCGGCGGCTCGCAGGCGGAAGCACCCGCGGGCCGCCCGCGGGCCGGGCGAGGCCCTCAGGCGAAGGCCGCGACCTCGACCCCCGCCGACCGCAGCGAGGCCCGTACGGCGCGGGCGATGCCGACCGCGCCCGGAGTGTCGCCGTGCAGGCAGACCGATGCGGCGGTGACGTCGAGCTCCGTGCCGTCGACCGCGGTGAGGCGGTGTTCGGTGACCAAGCGCACGACGCGCGCCGCGATGACGTCGGGATCGTGCAGCACCGCACCCTCCTCGCGGCGGGAGACGAGCGTGGCGTCCGCCGTGTACGCGCGGTCGGCGAAGGCCTCGGTCACCGTCCGGACGCCCCGGCGCTCGGCCTCGGCCAGCAGCAGCGAGCCGGGCAGACCGAGCACCGGCAGGGTGTCGTCGTAGGCGACGAGGGCGTCGACCACCGCTGCCGCCTGGGCACCGTGGCTGATCGTTGCGTTGTACAACGCTCCGTGCGGTTTGAGGTACGCGACCCGGCCGCCGACCGAGCGGGCCAGGCCGTCGAGCGCGCCGAGTTGGTAGAGAACGTCGGCCGCGAGCTCGCCGGGCTCGACGTCGATGAACCGCCGCCCGAAGCCGGCGAGGTCGCGGTAGCTCACCTGCGCCCCGATCGTCACGCCCGCCGCGACCGCGTTCGCACACGTCCGCCGCAGGATCGTCGGGTCGCCCGCGTGGAAACCGCAGGCGACGTTGGCGCTGGTGACGAGCGGCAGCAGGGCGTCGTCGTCACCGAGCCGCCACACCCCGAACGACTCGCCGAGGTCGGCGTTGAGGTCGATGCCGGGCACGCCGCGACCCTAGACCGGGTCAGGCGACGCCGACCGCGCGCTCCAGCGCGCCGACCTCGTCCTCGAGGTGACCGAGCAGCCGCTGCAGGTGCGGCACGCGACGCCGGCAGCCGACCAGACCGAAGCCGATGTCGTCGCCGTAGGTGGTGCAGGTGATGTTGAGGGCCTGCCCCTGGAACGGGATCGACAGCGGGTACATGCCGCTGGTCGCCCCGCCGTTCAGGTAGGTCTGGCCGCGCGGACCCGGCACGTTGCTGATGATGAGGTTGAACGGCGGGCGGGCCACGTCCTGCAGCGGGAAGACGAGGTTCAACGCCATCGGTGACATGCCGAGCGCGCTCATCATGAGGATCTGCAGCGGCGTCATCGCCGAGAGCGCGGCCTTGCCCTCGACCATCGAGCGGTGCACGTGGTCGAGCCGGTCGCCCGCCTCCGGCTTGTGGGTGCCAAGGTTGCACATCGTCATGCCGATGGCGTTGCCCTCGCGCCCACCGCCGGTCTCGTCGCGCAGCGACACCGGGACCATCGCGATGAGCGGGGCGTCGGGCAGGGCGTTGAGGTCGGCGAGGTAGGTGCGCAGCGCGCCCGAGCACATCGAGAGCACGACGTCGTTGAGCGTGTAGTCGCCGGACTTGGCGATCCGCCGGAGCCGCTCCAGCGGCCAGTCCTGGGCCGCGAACCGGCGCGAGCCGCTGATCGAGGTGTTGAAGATCGTCCGTGGCGCCGAGAACGACACCGGGGCGGCCTCGCCACGCACACCGCGCAGCAGCGTGGTCGCGAGCGCCGGGGCGATACTCGCGGCACCCTCGACGGCGTGCAGCGCGGCCTGGCCGGCGCCGACGAGCTGCTGCACCGGGTTGGAGTCGGTGTGGACGACGTCCTTGCCGGGCTTCGGCCGGTGCTTGCGGGTGATGGCCCACGGCGGGACGAACTCCCCGTCGGGGCCGGCGGACAGGCAGGCCTCGCCGAGCCGCATGGCCGAGATGCCGTCCATCACCGAGTGGTGGATCTTCGTGTAGAGCGCGAGGCGGCCGTCGGCGAGGCCCTCGATGACGTGGAACTCCCACAGCGGACGGCTGCGGTCGAGCGGTGTGCCGTGCAGCCGCGAGACGAGGGCGAGCAGATCGAGCACGCGGCCGGGCTTGGGCAGGGCGCTGTGCCGGAAGTGGTGGTCGAGGTCGACGTCGGCGTCCTCGGACCAGCCGGGCAGGCCACCGGTGGTGACCGAGCGGCGGGCGCGCTGGCGCAACCGGGGGTTGACGACGGGCTCGGCGCGCCACCGCTCGTACAGCGCGAGGACGTCCCAGCCGTCACTGCCCTCGGGCGGGTCGAACAGCTCGAGACCGCCGACGTGCATGGGCTGCTCGCGGGTCTCCCCGACCAGGAACATCGAGTCGGCGGGCGACATCGGCACGAGCACGTGACCATCTCCTCTTCGAGACAACGGGTACCCCGACAACGCGTGTCCGGTACCGGCGGTAACCCATGTACCCGCTGACGTGACCGATCTTGCACCTCGCAGGCAGGATCGTCACGTGACCGCCGTGCGCCCTGCCCCGCCCGCGGTCCGGGCCGCTGTGCTGTCCGCCGTGCTGTTCGCGACGCTCACGGTCACCGTCGCGTTCGAGCCGCGTTGGCTGGTCGTGTCCGTCGACGGCACGGTGGCCCGGTCGGTGGTCGACGCGCTCGTGGGCCACCCCGCGGTGCAGACCCTGCTGCGGGTCGTGACGTGGGCGGGTCACCCACTCGTGGTCGACGCGATCGTGCTGGTGCTCGCGGCGGTGCTGTGGCAACGGCACCGCCCGGTCGCCGGCGCGGCGGTGGTGGTCAACGGGCTCGTCTCGCTGCTCGTGCGGGAGCTGGTCAAGACACTGCTCGACCGACCCCGCCCGCTCGGCGGTTTCTCGCTCGCGACGGGCGGGTCGTACCCGTCGGGTCACACCGCGGGCGCGGCGTTCGTCGCCGTCGCGGTCGTCGTGCTGGTCGGACGCGCCTGGGTGGTCGTGGTCGCGACGGCGTACGCACTGGCCGTGGCCGCGAGCCGGGTGCTGCTCGATGTGCACTGGCTGTCCGACGTCGTCGGCGGAGTGTTGCTCGGCGCAACGTTCGGGTTGCTGGTGCCCTCGGTGCAGACACGGATCGGGCGGCGTCGGCCGGTCCCTAGCCGGAGGCCGGTCCCCGAGCCGTGAGCGGGCTGCGGTGCGTACCCGGCAGCTCAGCGCCCTCGGGGCCGTCCGGCTGGGACGCGACGTCCCACAGCACCTCGGCCGTGGCGCGCAGCCGGTCCCGCGCGGCGGACGAGTCGGGGCCGAGC
>CAXUNA010000533.1:0-1126 GCA_964252095.1 uncultured Jatrophihabitans sp.
CCTGGACCGACCCCCACGGCCGCCAACACGTCAAACCCGCCACCCGACTCCCCGTCCCGACCTTCGTCCCGCCCGCAGCGGCGCCGGTACCACCGACAACCACTCCGACAGTCGAGCCGACAACGCCGATCATGCAACCCAGCCCGCCCTCCGACCACGATCTCGGCGACCCACCGTTCTGACGGCATCGTCCCCAGGGTCGAGCTCGGCCTCGGGGCTACTGCACGCCGTCGAGCAGCGGACGCATGAAGGAGCGCTCGTACCGCAGGACGCAGCCGCTCTCGTCACGGATCCGGTCGGCGGCGACGAACTCGGGGTCGACGCCGAACAGCGCGCGGTACCGCTCGTACTCGGCCAGCGAGGGGAACGAGAACAGCGCGAGCGCCTTGTCACTCGCACCCTCACCGGGCAGGAAGTAGCCGTGGTGCCGGCCGCCGTGGGCGTTGACGAGCCGGATCCACTCGCGTGCGAAACGCTCGAACGCGTCGGTCCGGGCCGGGTCGATCGTGTACTCGACGACGCACGTGATCATGCCGCGGGCGTGCCCAACCGCTCCACCACGTCGCGCACGGCCGCCTCGTACGGGGCGCGCGGGAACACGAACGGGCCGAAGCCGTCGTACGTCCGTTCGGGGCGGTGGGGCTGGGCGAAGTCCGACCACGTCACGCGGGCGGGGCCGACGTCCACCGCCGCCTCCAACGGCCAACACCCCTCGTCGCCGCAGGTGCAGCCGAGCAGGGAAGCACGACCGGAGCGCAGGAACCGCACCGGCACCTCGGACGCGTTGAGCGCCAGCGGCCCGTAGCCACCCGCGGGTTCCCATCCCCGGCGGCTCTCGAACCGCACGACGAGGTCGCGCAGCGACGTCGACCCCAGCACCGGATCGACGCCGACGCCCGGCCCGGCGCCGTACTCGAATGCGACCAGGGACAGCCGCAGCGGCGCGCCCATCAGCTGATCGTGGCCCGCAGATCGGTGTAGAGGTCGAGGACCTGACCCGCGAGCGGGATGATCGCGAGCAGCGAGAGGAACTCCGCGATGTCGAAGAACCGACCCCAGTAGGGCGACCGGCCGCGGTGGGGGACGCGGTGGGCGTAGACGATCGACGCGGCCCCGACGACGGCCG
>CAXUNA010000533.1:1136-3129 GCA_964252095.1 uncultured Jatrophihabitans sp.
CCCCCCCCCCCGGCCCCCCCCCCCGCCGGGGGGGGGGGCCGGGGGGGGGCACCCGCCCCGCCCCGCCCCCCCCCCCGCCCGCGGCGCCGGCACCGATCGCGATGCCGAGCGTGCCGCCGCTCGCGACGAGCCGCAGCGCACCGAACACGACGATGACGAGACCGGTGCACACTGCAGCGATCCGCTGCTCGGTGCCGACGTACGACCGCGAGCGCAGCATCCACGCCACACCGGCGACACCGGCGAGGACCCAGGACCACACGTCGGTTCCGCCGGCGAGCAGCACGATCCCGGCACCCGCGGTCAGCAGACCGAGGGCGCCCAGCAGCGCCGCGAGGACCTGCTCGGCGGCGGTGGTCTGGTCCAGCACGTCACGGCCGAAGGTGGCGCCCTCGTCGGCGCGGAAGGTCTCGACGTCGGCGGGCACTCGCGGCAGCGGCAGCCGGGCGATCCGGAGTGACAGCATCGGTGACAGCGTGCCGAGTGCGGTGGCGACGGCCACGACGACGCCCGCGGTGTCGATCGCATCCGTCGGCACGATGGCCGTGACGCCGGTGGCGATCGCCGCCCCGCCGCCCGCGACGGCGATGCCCACGAACAGCGGCCCGCGGTCACCCACGGCGAACAGCGCGACCACCGCGGCGAGGGCGACGCCGGCACCGGCCAGCGCGAACGGCCCGGCCTGGAACGGGAACAGCTCGCGGTCGGGCAGCACGGTGAGCCCGGCCATGAACGCGACCGGGACCGCGGCGAGACCGCACACGGCGCCGGCGACGCTGTCGCCCCACGCCCGTGAGACCGCGAGACCGCCGGCGAGCAGGACGAGCGCGAGGGCGCCGATCGGTACGGCCCGCCACGGGCTGTCGACCACCCGGAGCACCAGCAGGGTGGCGCCGAAGAACGCCAGCACGGCGACGACGAGCGAGGTCCGGCGCGACACCGCCGGACCCCACACGCCGCGGCGGGTCTGCGCCGCGGAGGCGATGGCGTCGACGACGTCGTCGAACAGCAGCGGCGCCGACGACCGACCGCGGGGTTGCAGGTAGAGGATCTCGCCGTCGTCGACACCGGCGCCGGCCACGGTGAGCCCGGCCTCCAGCGGCGCGCCGCCGAGCCGGGCCCGCGCCCACCCGGGGTGGACGGCGGCGCCGACGGGCGGGGCCGCGCCGGACATCCGCACCAGCTGCGGGACGAGCTCGGCGAGCGGGCCCTCGACCGGCAGGGCGACGTCGACCCGCGCGGTGGGCGTGACGACGGTGACCCGGCGCGTGGGGGTGTTGACGGGGTGGTCGGGCGGGGCGGCCACCGAGCGGTTCGGCGGCGCGGCCGACGTGGTCATGGGGAGGAACTTATCGGGCACCCGGTCCGGCGGCACGCCCAGATGCGAGCGTCAGCGACGTGTCGTGAACGCGCCCACGGCCCGCGGTGTGTAACCGGGGAACACGCTGGTCAGCGCCGACGCCGGGACACCGCACCGACGCGTCAGCGCCTCGGACAGGACGTCGCGGTAGTCGGACGTGCCGGCCAGGTCACCGTCGTCGAGCTGGGCCGGCGCGAGGCCCGGCCAGCGTCCGAAGACCGGCCCGGCCGCGAGGCCGTTGCCCGACAGCACCATGACGGCGTTGCCGTGTCCGTGGTCGGCCCCACCGGTCCCGTTCTCGGCCGCGCGACGCCCGAACTCCGACACCGTCACGACGGTGACGCGGGAGAACAGGTCGCCGAGGTCGTCGGCGAACGCGGCCAGTGCGGCGGCGAGGTCGCCGAGGTTGTGCTCGACGCGGGCCGCGAGGTCGACGTGGTGGTCCCAGTCGCCGCTGTCGACGACCGCGACCTTCACCAGCGCGTCGGACCGGATGACGGCGGCGACGTCGGACAGCGCCGTGCCCAGTGGTGTGGCGGGGTACGAGCCCGCCGCGGACGCCGCGGCCCGGATACCCGAGGCGGCCCGCACCGCGGCGATCGCGGCGCCCGTCGGCACCGCGAGCGGGGAGCC
>CAXUNA010000534.1:0-3114 GCA_964252095.1 uncultured Jatrophihabitans sp.
TCACCGACGTGTTCTCCGACCTCACCGATCTCGCGGGCTCCACCACGACGATGCGGGCGTGGTGGCAGGACCCGCTCCGCTGGCGGGTCGACCAGCTCAACCCCGTGGGCGAGGTCGACACCGTCCGCGATCCCGCCGGCAGCTGGGCGTGGGACTACCAGAAGGGCCGCGCGACGCGCACCGCCCTGGATCCCGACACCCCGGTGCGGCTGCCGCAGGCGGTCGACCTGTTGCCGCCCACGCTCGGCGCCCGGTTGCTGAGCGAGGCGCAGCCCGCCGAGGCGAGCCGGTTGCCCGGCCGCGAGATCGCAGGACGCGACACGCTCGGCCTGCGGATCCACCCCTCGGACCCGCAGACGACCGTCGACCACGTCGACGTCTGGATCGACCGGACCAGCGGCGTGCCGTTGCGGGTCGAGGTCGTCGGCGCCGGCGCGGGCCAGCCGGCGATGACGTCGGTGTTCCTCGACGTCGACATCGCGACCCCGGCCCCGGACCAGCTCACGTTCACGCCGCCGGCGGGCGCGGAGATCAGCCGGCAGAACGACCCGCGGCAGGGCGACATCGCCACCGCCGTCAACGCGTTCGCCCCGGTGACGCCACCGGCCGAACTCGCCGGGCTCGCGCGCAGTGACCGCACACCGGGCCTCGGCGCCGTCGGGGTGTACGGGCGGGGCGTCACGGAGCTGGTCGCGGTGCCGCTGCGCGACCGGTTCGCGGGCGGCCTGCGGAAACAGCTCGGCACCGCCGCGACCCGTGACGCCACGGGCCGGCTCTCCCTGGGGGTGGGACCACTGAACCTGTTGGTGACCGAGACGGGTCCGGACGGCCGGTTCTGGCTGCTCGCCGGGACCGTCACGTCCGCGACCCTCGTGACGGCGGCCGACCAGCTCCGGGACCTCCCGGTGGCGGGCCGGTGATCCGGACCGAGGGACTGGTCAAACGGTTCGGACGCATCACCGCCGTCGACGGCATCGACCTCGACGTCCGCGCGGGCGACGTCTACGGCTTCCTCGGGGCGAACGGCTCCGGCAAGACGACGACCGTCCGGATGCTGCTGGGTCTCGTCGCGCCCACCGCGGGCCGCATCGAGGTGCTCGGCCGGCCGATGCCGCGGGCGGCCCGGGAGGTGCTGCCGCAGGTCGGGGCGCTCATCGAGTCCCCGGCGGCCTACGGTCACCTGTCCGGGCGGGCGAACCTCGCGCTGCTTGACGCCTCCGGCGTGCGGGAGCCGTCCATCCCGGGTCGCACAGCGCCGTCCCGGAGCCGGCGCGCCCGCCGGGAACGGGTCGAGCAGGCGTTGGCCCAGGTCGGGCTCGCGGGGGTCGACCGCCGGCCGGTGAAGAACTACTCGCTCGGGATGCGGCAGCGGCTCGGCATTGCCGGGGCCCTCATGCGCACCCCGACCCTGCTCATCCTGGACGAGCCGACCAACGGCCTGGACCCGCAGGGCATCCACGAGATCCGCGACCTGCTGGTCGAGCTCAACCGCGCCGGGACCACCGTCGTGGTGAGCAGCCACCTGCTCGCCGAGGTGGAGCAGCTGTGCACCCGGATCGGCGTCCTCGACCGCGGCCGGCTGGTGCTGCAGGACGCGCTCGCGACCATCGAGGCGCCCACCGGACGCGTGGAGATCCGCACCGACGACGTCGCCCAGGCCCTGGAGTTCCTGGGCCGGCGGGTCGTCGAGGGCGACGGTGACCGGCTGGTCGTCGACGTTCCCCGGACGGAGGTCGCCGAGCTCAACGCCGACCTGGTGCGGGCCGGCATCCGGGTGCGGGGACTGGTGGCGCACCGCCGCAAGCTCGAGGAGGTCGTCCTCGCGGCGACCCGCGGTTCGGGCGACCGCCCGGCCGAGTTCGCCCGCACCGACGGGCCGGGGAGCACGGCACCGGTCGCCGCCGACCGGTTGGACGACGTCAGGGAGAACGTGTGATCGCCGTCGAGCTCGGCAAGCTCGCCCGCCGGCCGCGCACCTGGCTGACGTTGGTCATGCTCGTCGCGCTGCCCGCGCTGGTCGCGGTCCTGCTGTCGTTCACCAAGCTCGCGCCGCGTCCGGGCACCGGCCCCGCGTTCCTCTCGGCCGTGCTGGAGAACGGCTCGCTGTTCTCGGTGGCCGCGCTCGCCATCGTGCTGCCGCTGTTCCTGCCGATCGCGGTGTCGGTCATCGCGGGCGACGCCATCGCGGGCGAGGCCCAGACCGGCACCCTGCGGTACCTGCTCGCCCGCCCGGTCGGCCGCACCCGGCTCCTGGTGGCGAAGCTGGTCACCGTCTTCGTGTTCGTCGCGGTGGCGGTCGTGGTGGTCGCGGGATCGGGCTACCTCATCGGCACCGCCCTGTTCGGCTCGTCGACCGGCGCGGGCACGGCGAGCATCTCCGGCACCACCCTCACGCAGGGCCAGATCCTGGTGCGCACGATCATCGCGATCGGCTACGTCGCGTTCTCGATGCTCGGGGTCGGCGCCATCGGGTTGTTCCTCTCGACGCTCACCGACTCGCCGCTCTCGGCGACGCTCGGGGCGCTGGCGTTCCTGGTCGGCTCGTCGTTGTTGCTGACCATCGACGCCGCCCGCCCGCTGCAGCCGTATCTGCCGACCCGCTACTGGCTGTCGTTCGTCGATCTGTTCCGCGACCCGATCCTCTGGCGCAACATCGACCGCGGGATCGCGTTGCAGGCGGTGTACGTCGTCGTCGCGCTGTCCGCGGCGTGGGCGGTCTTCGCCGCGAAGGACGTGAAGGACTAACCCGCTCCGCACCGGATGCCGAGTGCGGCGCCCGGCACGACCGTCGCCAGCGGGGCGACGTCGCCGCCTCCCGCGACGGTGACGACCGCCTGCTGCGGGTCGGAGCACACCGGCACGGCGCCACGGACCGTCACCGTCCGGGTCGCGCCGGCGGCCAGGTCGACCTGGACCGGTGTCCAGGGCAGGACCTTCCCGACCCGACCGCCCAGCTCGAGGTGCACGGCGTGCGAGCCGGTGTTGGTGACCACGACCTCGGCCGTGGCGTCCGCGCCGGTCGGCGACAGCGCGAGCGGCACGGTGGGGTCGGCGAACGCGAGCAGCACCCCGGGTGACGCCGCCGGGCCGGCGCCGGCACCGCCGACCGCCACC
>CAXUNA010000535.1:0-3099 GCA_964252095.1 uncultured Jatrophihabitans sp.
GTTGCAGGGGACGGCGGACCCCGCCGGCCCGCACCGGTCCGACGGCCCGGGAGCCCGCCGGTGACCACGCCTGCGACCCCCGCCGCCGGAGGCGGCCCGGGGTACTTCGCCGAGGGCGACCGGGTGCAGCTGTCCGACCCCAAGGGCCGGCTGCACACCGTCGTGCTGGCGGCGGGCGCGATGTTCCACACCCACCGCGGGATGATCGCCCACGACGACCTCATCGGCGCCCCCGACGGCAGCGTCGTCACGTCCACCCGGGCCACGCAGTACCTCGCGCTGCGGCCGCTGCTCTCGGACTTCGTGCTGTCGATGCCGCGTGGCGCCGCGGTGATCTACCCCAAGGACGTCGCGCAGGTGCTGGTGTGGGGCGACATCCACCCCGGGGCCACCGTGCTGGAGGCGGGCGCGGGGTCCGGGTCGCTGACCTGTTCGCTGCTGCGGGCCGTCGGGCCCGAGGGCCGGGTGATCTCCTACGAACGCCGCGAGGACCACGCCGAGGTCGCCGTCGCGAACGTCACGACGTTCTACGGCGCACCACCGGCGAACTGGGAACTGCGGGTCGCGCCGGTCGAGGACCACCCGGAGGGCGAGGTCGTCGACCGCGTCGTGCTGGACATGCTCACGCCGTGGGAGGCGCTGCCCACCGTCGCCGCCGCGTTGCGTCCTGGCGGGGTGTTCGTCGGCTACGTGACCACCACCACCCAATTGTCGAAACTGGTCGAGGGACTGCGCTCGATCGGCGGGTTCACCGAACCGCACGCGTGGGAGAACCTGCTCCGCGACTGGCAGGCGCAGGACCTCGCCGTGCGTCCGGCGCACCGCATGGTCGGCCACACCGCCTTCCTCGTGAGTGCCCGGCGGCTCGCACCGGGCGTGCTCGCGCCACCGCGGGTCCGACGTCCGAGCACCACGCTGAACAGTCCGGCCGAGCCGCCGGAAGCTGTCGGGTAAGCCTCTGCTGCCTGTCACCAACAGGTTTCGCACCGTGTTCGACGAGAGCCGTGTCGGCTCGCGTGTGTAGGGTGACGATTCGCGGAAAGAAGCGTCCGGAGGTGCCCAGAATGGCAACCGAGCACGACGAATTCGCCCGTCGGGGCGGCAGCAGTTCCGGCGATGCCGGACGTGGTGTTGCCGATGCGCAGCACCGGCTCGCCTACCTCGAGCAGGAGATCGAACTCCTGCGTGCGAAAGCCGTCGAATCACCACGTCATCTGCGCCTGCTCGAGGAACGGCTCGCGGAGGCCCAGGCCAAGGTCGCCGGCCTGTCCGACCGCAACGAGCGGCTCACCGACACCCTGCGCGAGGCACGCGACCAGATGGTCGCGCTCAAGGAGGAGATCGACCGGCTCGGGCAACCGCCGTCGGGGTACGGCGTCTTCCTCGAGCGTTTCGACGACGGCACCGTCGACATCTTCACCGGCGGGCGCAAGCTGCGTGTCGCGGTGTCGCCGGAGGTCGACCTCGACGAACTCGGTCGCGGCCAGGAGGTCATGCTCAACGAGGCGATGAACGTCGTCGCCGCACGGGGCCACGAGCGGGTCGGCGACGTCGTCGTGCTCAAGGAGGTCATGGAGAGCGGTGACCGCGCCCTCGTCGTCGGCAACACCGACGAGGAACGCGTCGTCTTCCTCTCCGACCAGTTGCTGGGTGGCCGGCTGCGCGCCGGCGACTCGCTGCTGATCGAGTCGCGCAGCTCCTACGCGTACGAGCGGGTTCCCAAGAGCGAGGTCGAGGAACTCGTCCTCGAAGAGGTCCCCGACATCGACTACTCCGACATCGGCGGCCTGGCCTCGCAGATCGAGGCGATCCGCGACGCCGTGGAGCTGCCGTTCCTGCACGCCGACCTGTTCATCGAGCACCAGCTGCGCCCGCCGAAGGGGATCCTGCTCTACGGCCCGCCCGGCTGCGGCAAGACGCTCATCGCCAAGGCGGTCGCGAACTCCCTGGCCAAGCAGGTCGCGAAGGTCCGCGGCGAGGAGAGCGGTCGCTCGTTCTTCCTCAACATCAAGGGGCCCGAGCTGCTCAACAAGTACGTCGGTGAGACCGAGCGGCACATCCGTCTGGTGTTCCAGCGGGCGCGCGAGAAGGCGTCCGAGGGCACGCCGGTCATCGTGTTCTTCGACGAGATGGACTCGATCTTCCGCACCCGTGGTTCGGGGGTCAGTTCCGACGTCGAGAACACGATCGTGCCGCAGCTGCTCTCGGAGATCGACGGCGTCGAGACCCTCGAGAACGTCATCGTCATCGGCGCCTCGAACCGCGAGGACATGATCGACCCCGCGATCCTGCGACCGGGCCGGCTCGACGTGAAGATCAAGATCGAGCGTCCCGACGCCGAGGCCGCGCGGGACATCTTCGGCAAGTACATCCTGCCGGGGCTGCCGATCCACGCCGAGGACCTCGCCGAGCACGGCGGCGACGCCGACGCCACGGTGGCCGGGATGATCCAGCACACCGTCGAGCGGATGTACACGGAGTCCGAGGAGAACCGCTTCCTCGAGGTCACCTACGCCAACGGCGACAAGGAGACCCTGTACTTCAAGGACTTCAACTCCGGCGCCATGATCCAGAACATCGTCGACCGCGCGAAGAAGATGGCGATCAAGGACCTGCTCGAGACCGGCCAGCGCGGGGTGCGCGTGCAGCACCTCATGGCCGCGTGCGTCGACGAGTTCCGGGAGAACGAGGACCTGCCGAACACCACCAACCCCGACGACTGGGCGCGGATCTCCGGCAAGAAGGGCGAGCGGATCGTCTACATCCGCACGCTCATCACCGGCGGCAAGACCGGCGACAGCGGCCGCTCGATCGACACCGTCAGCAACACCGGGCAGTACCTGTAGCGATCGACCCCGGGCGCGCCCGCCGGTTCTCCTCGAGCCGACGGACGCGCCCGTCGTCGTGTCCGGGGGTGGGCACTGGTCCGGACCTCTTGCCCATCGAGGTCAAGTGGTCTATACCTGTGGGCGTGGTCGTCGCCGAGCGTTCCGGGGAGGTCGCGCGGTTCGTCCGTGACCTCGCCGACCGGCTCGGTCCGGGTGCGGCGCTGCCGGGGGAGCGGGAGCTCGCCGTCACCTGCGGCGTCTCGCGGATGAC
>CAXUNA010000536.1:0-2536 GCA_964252095.1 uncultured Jatrophihabitans sp.
CCAGTACGTGACGCGCTGCTGGGGCGGGACGCCCTGCTCCGCCCGGGCCACCGGGCCGCGACACCGCAGGCACGGCTCGCCGAGCCGGCCGTAGACCCAGTGCTCCCGGCCGCGGCCGGTGTAGCCGGTGGTGGTCTGGGCGGGGTGGTCCCGGTTCGCCAGCATCAGCCGGTGGGCGGTGTCGAGGACCGCCCCCACGTCGACCTCGCGCACGGTGACGTACGGGTTGACCCGTTGGACGAACAGCGTCTCGAGCTTGTAGAGGTTGCCGATGCCGGCGAGGTTGCGCTGATCCAGCAGGGCTTCGCCGATCGTCAGCTCGGGTTCCCGGGTGATGTTGTCGAGTGCAACGGTCTTGCCCGCGGTGTCCCAGTCCGGCGCGAGGATGTCCGGACCGAGGTGGCCGACCACGCGGGCCTCGTCGTCGGTGCGCAGGACGGACAGGTCGTGGATCCGGTACCCGACGGCCTCCCACTCCGCCGTCCCGAGCAGGGCACGGATGGCGTGGTCCGGTCCGCGACGCCGGTCGCTCCCGGTCGGGCGCAGGAACCACGAGCCGTCCATGCGCAGGTGGGAGTGCAGGGTGTGGCCGTCGTCGAAGCGCATGAGCAGGTGCTTGCCGACCCCGACCGCCTCGGTCATCACCCGGCCGGTGAAGTCGACGAGCGCGAGGCGCGGCGTGCGCAGGTCACTGCGGACCAGCGGCGTGCCCGCGAGGGCGTCGCTGATCCGCTTGGCGGTCAACCAGACCGTGTCACCTTCGGGCACCTGTCGATGGTGCCCACCGACGCGTCGTCCGATTCGCGCGGGTTCGCCCTGCCCGATCGGGTGGGTCGCCCAAGCGGGAGGGGAAACCCGGCGCCGCCCGGTCCGCGCCCCTCCTAGCGTCGTCCGCACGGGTTCCGACCGGAGCCCCTGACGCCCGCCGGAGACACCGTGCCCACCGTGCTCGCACCGACGTTCGCCCTCTGGCGGAACCGTTGCATGCTGCACGTGTTGGCGAGCTGGGTGCTGTTCGTGGTCAACGAGTACGCGGTCTGGACGGCCGTGCTCGTCTACGCGTTCGAACGCGGTGGCACCGCCCAGGCCGCAGCGGCCTCGATCGGACAGCTGCTCCCGGCCGCGCTGCTGTCGCCGGTGCTCTCGACACTCGCCGACCGCCGGTCGCCGCTGGTCCTGCTGCGTCTCGGCTTCGCCGGCCAGCTGGCAGGGCTGGTCCTGGCCGCCGCGGTCGCGCTCGGTGGCGGTCCGTCGGGGTGGGTGTACGCGGGCGCGGTGGTCGCAGCCGTGGCGGTGGGCGCGGTGCGGCCGTCACTGAGCCTCGTCGTGCCGGCGGTAGCGCGCACTGCCACCGAGCTCGCGAGCGCGAACGCGGTGACCGGCTGGCTCGAGAGCGTGGGGGTCGTCGTCGCCGGCCTGGTGACCGCCGGGCTGCTCGGTCCCGGCGGCCCCGCCTGGGTGCTCGCCGCCGGGGCGGTCCTGGTCGCGGCCGCCTGGCTCGGCACCGTCGGGTTGCCCGCGGCGCGGGTGGACACACACGTCGCGGACTCGACGGTCGCCGCGCTCGGTGAGGTGGCCCGGCTGTTGCGGTGCGCGCCCCGCCCCCGCGCGCTGGTCCTCGTCATCACGGCGGGGTGGACGGTCGTCGGCGCGCTCGACGTGCTGTTCGTCGTCCTCGCGATCGAGGTGTTGCACCGCGGCGCGGGGTGGGCGGGCTACCTCAACACCGCGTTCGGCCTCGGGGGTGTCGCCGCGGTCGGCATCACGGTGCTGGTCGTCGGGCGCCGCCTGGGCGGTCCGGTCGTCGTCGCGTCGCTGGTCCTCGCCGCCACCTTGACCGCTCTCGCGGCCGGTCCCGGACCGGTGACCACGCTGCTGCTCGTCGTCCTGCTCGGCGCCGCACGCTCGGTGCTGGAGGTGACGGCGACGACGCTGCTGCAACGCGTCGTGCCGAGCACGCTGACGGGACGGGTCTTCGGGGTCGTCGAGGGGCTGTCGATGGCGGCGATGGCGGGCGGAGCGCTGCTCGTCCCGGTCGCGACGGACGTGGGCGGGACCGCCGCCGCGCCCGCCGTGCTCGCCGCCCTGGTCGTGCTGGGGCTTCTCGCCGGCGGCCGGTTGTTGCGTCGCCTCGACGACGGCGCGCCCGAGCCGCTCGTCGAGATCGCGTTGCTGCGCCAGATGGATCCCTACGCCGACCTGCCGGTCGCCGCCCTCACCGCGCTCGCCGAGACCGCCACCCGGGTCGACGTCGACCGCGGCCAGCCGGTCGCCGCGGGCGCGCTCTACGCCATCGCGGGCGGGGAGGCCGAGGTGACCTCGGCCGACGGCGTGGGCAGCACGTACACCCGTGGTGACACCCTCGCACCCGATCGCGGCACCGGTGTCACGGTGTTCGCGCGGACGTCGCTCACCCTGTACCGCCTCGACGAGAACGTCGTGCGGTTGGCGCGCGCCGAGGGGCCGACCCGGTGACGCCCTCGGGGTGTCAGGGGGGCGGAGGACCCGCGCGCGACCACCCCCCGGCGCGACCCCC
>CAXUNA010000536.1:2546-3086 GCA_964252095.1 uncultured Jatrophihabitans sp.
GGCTCGCCGTCGGCCTTCTCGATCTGCAGCTTGCCGAGCAGGCCCTCCCGGACGGCGAGGGCCAAGGCGTCCGCGGCGGCCTGCAACCGCTCGGGATCGTCGTGGAACGACAGCAGCGTCTTGCCGCCGCGCTCGACGTAGAGCACGCACTCGCCGTCGACCAGCACCACCAACGCGCCCGCCTTGCGCGCCGGTTGGTGGCCGCGACCCCGCTTCGCCGCGACGATCGGTGGTTCGACCTCGACCCGCCCGGCCTCGCTGAGGTCGACGGTGGCCGGGGCGTCGGCCGGGGTGCCCGCGGTCGGCCAGTCCAGCGCCGCGCCGTACGGGTTGGCCGGATCGGTAGCGGCGAGGACGAGGGCGGGCTCCGCCGCGCGGGTGGCCGCGCGGTCCGGGCGGTCGGCCATCGCCCGCAACCGGTCCACCGCCCCGACGGTCGCGAACTGCGACGCCCCCAGACCCTCGACGAAGTAGCCGCGCCGGGCCCGACCGCTCTCCTCGGCCGCCGACAGCACCGGGTAGACCGAGGAGAACCCGCCC
>CAXUNA010000537.1:0-3083 GCA_964252095.1 uncultured Jatrophihabitans sp.
CGGGTCGGCCGAGGCCGCCCACGGGCGGCACGAGGCGCCGGCCCACGAGGCGCCGGGCGTCGCGCCCGAGCACGGCGAGGGCCGCCACACCGAGAGCGCCGTGGCGACCATTGCATCCGGCACCACGACGCCGGGCGGCGCGGGCTCCGCGGCTGCTCCCGACACCGACCCCGGTCACACGGGCAACAAGTGGTGGACCCTGGTCGCGGTCTGCCTCGGCACCTTCATGCTGCTGCTCGACGTCACGATCGTGAACGTCGCGCTGCCCGACATCCAGACCGCGCTCACGGCGAGCTTCTCCGACCTGCAGTGGGTGGTCGACGCCTACGCGCTCACGCTCGCGGCGTTGCTGCTCACCGCCGGCAGCCTCGCGGACATGTTCGGCCGCCGTCGGCTGTTCCTCATCGGCCTGACGCTGTTCACCGTCGCGTCCCTGCTGTGCGGCATCGCCGGCGACACCTTGCTGCTGCAGCTCGCCCGCGGCCTGCAGGGCGTCGGTGGCGCCATCATGTTCTCGGTGTCGCTCGCACTGCTCGCCGACGCGTTCCGCGGCAAGGACCGCGGTGTCGCGTTCGGGGTGTGGGGCGCCATCACCGGCCTCGCCGTCGCGATCGGCCCGCTGCTCGGCGGCGCGCTGACGTCCGGGCTGTCCTGGCGGTGGATCTTCTTCGTGAACCTCCCGATCGGCGTGGTCGCCTTCGGCATCACGCTCGCGAAGGTCGCGGAGTCGAAGTCCCCGCACGCGCGTCGGCCCGACTGGCTGGGGTTCGCCGTGTTCACCGTGGGTCTCGCCGCGTTGGTCTACGGCCTGATCGAGTCCAACCAGCGCTCGTTCGACGACGGTGTGGTGATCGGCAGCCTGGTCGCCGCCGGCGTGCTGCTCGTCGTGTTCGTGCTGGTCGAGGCGAAGTCGTCGTCGCCGATGTTCGACCTCTCGCTGTTCCGCAAGCCGACCTTCACCGGCGGCGCGGTCGCGGCGTTCGGCCTGTCCGCGTCGATCTTCGCGCTGCTGCTCTACCTGGTCCTCTACGTGCAGGACGTCCTGGGTTACGACGCGCTGCAGACCGGTCTGCGGCTGCTGGTGATCTCCGGCGGCATCCTGCTGACCTCGACCATCGCGGGCCGGCTGACCTCCCACGTCCCGGTGCGGTTCCTCATCGGGCCGGGCCTGCTTCTGGTCGGGATCGGGCTGCTGCTCATGCGCGGGCTCGACGCGTCGTCGTCGTGGACCCACCTCATCCCCGGGTTCATCATCTCGGGCGCGGGCGTCGGCCTGGTCAACCCGCCGCTCGCCTCCACCGCGGTCGGCGTGGTGAAGCCGCAGCAGGCGGGCATGGCGTCGGGGATCAACTCGACCTTCCGGCAGGTCGGCATCGCCACCGGGATCGCCCTGCTCGGCACGCTGTTCTCGAACAAGGTGAGCAGCGAGGTGCTGTCGCTCGTCGCGAAGGTGCCGGGTCTCGCGGGCCGGGGCGACCAGATCTCCACCGCCGTGCAGTCCGGCGAGGGCAAGCAGTTGGCGAACGGGGTCTCGCCCGACGTCGCCGCGCAGATCGGGCAGATCACCCGCACGGCGTTCACCAGCGGCCTCAACCTCATCCTGCTGGTCGCCGCCGTCGTGGTGCTCGCGGCCGGCGTCGTCGCGCTGTTCACCATCCGCAGCAAGGACTTCGCGCACCAGGGCGCGGCCGGCTGATCCCGGCGCGCGCGGCGGGCGGCGTAGGCGTCGTCGGTGGTCATTTCCGCCATGACGTGGTCAGTTCGAACCGACCACCTCATGGGCGAAGTGACCACCCACCGCGAGCGGGTCAGTGACCGGCGGGCGACGCGGCCAGGACCTCGCGGACGGTGGCGGGTTCGCGGCCGAGCAGCGTGGTGAGCAGCGGGTCGACGCCTGCGAAGAAGCCGTCACGGGCCGCCTCGTACATGCCGAGGGTGAAGCGGGCCATCCCCTCCGGGCGACCGGCGGCCAGCTGCGCCGCCACCCACTCCTCGGGGTCGGTGACCACGAAGCCGATCTCGCGACCGGCCACCGCCGAGGCGATCTCCGCGACCTGCCCGAACGTCGGGGCGGCGTTCGCGGTGATCGTGACCGGGCCGTCGTAGGCGCCGTGGGACGCGAGGATCACGGCGGCCGCTTCGGCGGCGTCCTCGCGCGCGGTCCAGGAGACCGGGCCGTCGGCGGGCACGGTGACGACGCCGGTCTCGCGCCACGGACCGAGCAGCCACCCCACGCTGTGCGCGTAGAAGCCGTTGCGCAGCGACGTCCACGCCAGCCCGGATGCCGCGAGCAGCTGCTCGGTCTCCGCGTGGTGGCGCCCGGGACGGAACGGGGTGTCGAGGGCCGCGCCCTGGTGGCTGGTGTAGAGGACGCGGCCGACCCCCGCGGCCACCGCGGCGTCGATGGCGGTGCGGTGCAGGGCCACGGCGTCGGCGCCGGGGTCGTTCGAGGACACCAGCAGCAGCTGCTCGGCGCCCGCGAACGCGGCGGGCAGTGACGCGGGGTCGGCGTAGTCGCCACGGCGCACGGTGACGCCGAGCTCGGCGAACCGCTGCGCCTTCGCGGGGTCACGGACGGCGACGGCCACCCGGTCCGCGGGCATCCGCGTGAGCAGGTGGTCGACGGTGGCGCCGTTCAGGGCTCCGGTCGCTCCGGTCACGACGATCATGGTGTCCTCTGTGCTATCGCTGGAATCATACTTCTGCTATCGACGATAACACAGCGGTAGCGGCATTCCGTTATCGTCGGAAACATGGCCGACGCGACGAGCACCCGTGACGACACGAGGTCCCGGATCGTCGCGGTCGCGGCCCGGTTGCTGCAGGAACACGGGCCGGCGGCCGTCACCACCCGCGGCGTCGCCGAGGGCGCGGGCGTGCAGGCGCCGACGATCTACCGGTTGTTCGGCGACAAGGACGGCCTGCTCGACGCGGTGGCCGAGTACGTCATGGCCACCTTCGTCGCGGCGAAGGCCGCCGTGGTCGAGGAGGCGGCCGCGCACGACGTCGACCCGCTGGCCGACCTGCGGGCCGGCTGGCGCGCCCAGATCGAGTTCGGCCTCGCCAACCCGACGCTGTACGCG
>CAXUNA010000538.1:0-3077 GCA_964252095.1 uncultured Jatrophihabitans sp.
GCCGGTGACCGTGCGGCCCACGGCCGCCGGGTCGGCCGGGGCGTCGAGGGCGGCGGCCAGTTCACCGAGCGCGGTGTCGCGGTCCACCGACGGCAGCAGGCCGCCGCGGGCGGCCACGAGGTCGGCCCACACCCGCCGTTCGATGCCGGACTCCTCGACGCCCCATCCGCTGCTGAGCACGTCGACGATCGCGAGCCCGCGGCCGTGGGTCTCGTCCGCGGTGACGGTCAGGGGCGCCAGGGCGGCGGATCCACCGGACCCGGCCTCACGGTGGGCGACCTCCAGCCGCACGGTCGCGCCGTGGTCGGCGACCGTGACGCTCACCTCGGTGGCGCCGCCGTGCAGCAGCGCGTTGGTGACCAGCTCGGAGACCACGACCTCGGCGTCGTCGACCGACTCGGCCCCGACCTGCCAGTCCCGCAACGACGCTACGACGAACGCCCGGGCCCCGGCCGCCGTCGACACCGTCGACGCGATCCGGACGGACGGACCGGAGGAGGCGTCAGGGGCTGCTCCCCGGCCGGCCGACACGATCCTGGAGTCTAGGCACCGACCCGCCACGGCGACCGGAGGACGGTCGGGTCGCCGTGACTCTCAGGATCTCGACCTCTTCCGCGCGCATGAGCCGGCCGGAATGCGGGTAGATGGTCGGGCGGGGCCGTGTCGTTCGTCGTGTCGAGCGCATGGGTGGAGCGTGAGGATCGGGGCGGACGATGGCGTGGTCGTGGACCTCGTCGGTCCCACCGAGCCCGGAAGCGCCGTCGGTGGCCCGCGTCTTCGTGGAAACGTCGTTCAGCAGTGCGTACGCCGACGTCCGGGTCGTCGCCGAGACCTGCGAGGACCTCGTCGTCATCGTGAGCGAGCTGGTCACCAACGCCGTGCAGGCCGCGACCACCGCGCTGCGGATCGATCTCGACATCGACGGCCGCTCGGTGCGTCTCGCGGTCACCGACGCCGCGATCGGGATGCCCACCGTCACCGGTCCCGCCGCGTCGAGCCAGCCGTACGGCCGGGGCCTCGCGATCGTCGCGGCGCTCTCGCACGACTGGGGCGTGGTGCCCGTCGCGGCGCCGCACGACGGCAAGACCGTCTGGGCCCGGCTCGACCTCGCCACCGCGCCCGACGCCTGAGCGCTTCGCGCCCTGCCGTGCCGCAGCCGCGCCCGCGGCGCCCTCCCGACACGACGAAGCCCCGCCCGTCCTCCGGAGAGGGAACGGGCGGGGCGGCGTCGGAGCGCGGTGGAGCCGGGGAGATCAGCTACCGGTGTTGATGACGATCGTCGCGATGCCGACCTCGAGCGTGTCGGTGACGGCGGTCGTGTTGAAGGTCTTGTTGAGCAGCGCAGCGGCGTCCGGGCTCACCAGCACGCGGGTGCCGGTCAGGGTCGCGGTACCGGCGGCGCTGTCGGCCTGCAGCGGCTGCAGGGTCGAGCCGTCCAGGTTGAACAGGTAGACGTGGCTGCCGACCTTGGTGGTGCCGGGAGCGGCCTTGGTGCCGGCCGAGACGTCGGCGTAGAGCTTCGAGCCGCCCGGGTCGATGTCGAAGTTCTCGAGGCTGACGACGGTGTCGCCACCGGTCAGCGTGATGCCCGAACCCTGGTGCTGGATGTCACCGATGACGTACGGGTCGTGGGTGCCGGGCGTGTAGTAGTCGACGTTGCCGCCGGTGATCGGGAAGATCAGCGAGCCGTTCTCGAGCTTCGCGGTGCCGAGCACGCCGGGTGTGAGCTTGAGCGCGGTGAGCGCGTCGGTGA
This sequence comes from uncultured Jatrophihabitans sp., assembly GCA_964252095.1. GTDB lineage: Bacteria > Actinomycetota > Actinomycetes > Mycobacteriales > Jatrophihabitantaceae > CAXUNA01. The sequence continues at coordinate 1,754 of CAXUNA010000538.1, forward strand.
AGCCGGTCGAGAGCGCGACCGAGGTGGTCTTGCCGGTCAGGCTGGGGACCGAGGCCGCGGGCTTGACCGGGCCGGACGAGGAGGACGAGGCGCCGGAGCCGCTGTCGCTGCCGCTCGAGGAGCAGGCGGCGACGCCGAAGACGAGGGCCGCGGAGGCGAGGGTGGTGCCGGTGATGCGCAGGAACTTCGAGTTCATCGGGGTTTTCCTTTCGATGGCGCACATTCCCGGCGCCGTGTGAGTGCCTCCGTGTGGGGGCCTGTCAGAGATGGGTTCGGCAGCCACCAGGAGGCGGTTCCGTTCGGACGCACGTCACATCGCACATCCAGCGGATCGTGACCGCGGCGTAACCTTTCGCCGGTGAGCGGATCGATGTTTGACGATGCAACGATCGGGGCAACCGTCGACGTCCTGACCGAGGAACGAAACGCTCTCCTGGAAGCGGATCAGGCGCTGGAGCACATGAAGAGCGCCGCGTCGGCGGTGGCCGACTACGGCGTCGATGCCCTGGCCAGCGAGTCCCTCGGTCGGATCCGGGCGGAGCGGCTCGCGGCGCTCGCCGCCGACCCGGACGTGCCGGCGTTCTTCGGCCGGATCGACACCGTTGCACACGACAACAACGAACGGGCTGCCGCAACTGTTGCAGCAGACAACGGTGATTCCGAGGTCTTCCACATCGGCCGCCGGCACGTGCGCGACGAGCTCGGTGACCCGCTGGTCATCGACTGGCGGGCGCCGATGTCCGAGGCGTTCTACCGGGCGAGCCCGGCCGCGCCGATGGGCGTGCACCGGCGTCGGCGGTTCGGCTTCCAGGACCGCGTCCTCACCTCCTACGAGGACGAGGTGCTCGACGGCCCGGGCGGCAGCGACGTCGGCGACGCCGTCTCCGATCTGTTGCGGCAGGAGATCGAACGTCCACGCAGTGGCCCGATGCGCGACATCGTCGCGACCATCAGCCCCGACCAGGACGACCTGGTCCGCGCCGACCTCGACACCTCGCTGTGCGTCCAGGGCGCGCCCGGGACCGGCAAGACAGCGGTGGGCCTGCACCGCGCGGCCTACCTGCTGTACACGTACCCGGAGCGGTTGCGCCGGTCCGGCGTCCTGGTGGTCGGTCCGAACGCTGCGTTCCTCGACTACATCGAGGCGGTGCTGCCGACCCTCGGTGAGAGCGGGGTGCGGCAGGCGACGGTCGACGACCTGGTCGGTGTCGCGCCCGATCCGGCGACCGAGCCGGCGGCGGTGGCCGTGCTCAAGGGCGACGAGCGGCTCGCGGCCGCGCTGCAGCGGGCCGTGCTGCGGCACGTGGCGAAACCCCTGGACGGC
>CAXUNA010000539.1:0-3071 GCA_964252095.1 uncultured Jatrophihabitans sp.
GGCCTCCTGGGCCGTGCGCTCCCACTTGGCGCGGCCGCGCTCGGCCTTGTCGCCGCGCCATCTGGTGACCGCGCGGTCGGACTCCCACGGGACGACGACGTCCACCCCGAGTTCGGTGAGCAGTTCGACGGCGAGTTCCCCGCGGTCGGTCTTGGGCAGGGCCTGGACCACGGTGACGGTCGGGCTCGGGGCCGGCAGCTCGGTACGGGAAATGACGGTGAGGGTCAGGACGTCGCGGTCGACGCCGACGACGTCGCAGCGGCAGACGGTGCCGCGGCCGTCGGCGACCAGCAGCGGTTCGCCGGGCAGCACCCGTTTGACGCGTCCGGCGTGCCGGCCCTCGTCACCGTCGAGCACGATCGTGGCTCCCGGCCGGGCGTCGTCGAGCGACGCGCGGCGGAACAGCGGCGGGGTCGTCAGCGACCGGTCCAGGCGTCGCGGACCTTGGAGAACAGGCCGCCACGGTTGCTGCCGACGGCGACGTCCTCGTGGCGCAGGTCGGCCAGCTGGCGCATCAGCGCCTCCTGCTGCTCGTCCATCCGGGTGGGCGTGCGGACGTCGAGGTGCACGTGCAGGTCACCGCGGACGGTCGACCGGAGCCTCGGGACACCCTTGCCCCGCAGCGTCACGGTGGCGCCCGGTTGCGATCCCGCGCGGATGTCGAGCTTCTCCTCGCCGTCGAGCGTGGCGAGCAGCAGGTCGCTGCCGAGCGCCGCGGCGGTCATGGGGACGGTCACGGTGCAGTGCAGGTCGGAGCCGTCGCGGGTGAAGACCTCGTCGGGCAGCTCGCGCACCTCGATGTAGAGGTCGCCGGCCGGACCGGCGCCCGGGCCGACCTCGCCCTGGCCCGTCAGCCGGATGCGCATGCCGTCCTCGATGCCCGCGGGCACGTCGACGGCGATCTCGCGGCGGGCACGCACGCGACCCTCGCCGCCGCAGGTCGGGCAGGCCACGGGGATCTGCGAGCCGGTGCCGCCGCACGCGGTGCACGGGCGGGCGGTGACGACCTGGCCGAGGAAGCTGCGCTGGACCGACTGGATCTCGCCGGCGCCGCCGCAGACCTCGCAGGTGCGGGGGCTGGTGCCGGGCGCGCAGCCGTCGCCGTGGCAGGTCTCGCAGCCCACGGCGGTGTCGACGGCGATGTCGCGGCGGACGCCGAACGCCGTCTCGTGCAGGGTGAGGTCGAGACGTAGCAGCGCGTCGGCGCCCGGCCGGACACGGCTGCGGGGGCCACGGGCCTGCGCGCCGCCGAAGAACGCCTCGAAGACGTCGCCGAAGCTCCCGAAGCCCGCCTGTCCGAACCCGCCCGCCCCGCCACCGGCGCCGCCGCCCTGCGACAACGGGTCACCGCCGAGGTCGACGATGCGCCGCTTCTCGGGGTCCGAGAGCACCTCGTACGCCGCGGTGGCCGCCTTGAAGCGTTCCTGCGCCGTGGGGTCCGGGTTGACGTCCGGGTGGAGCTCGCGGGCGAGTTTGCGGTACGCCCGCTTGATCTCCTCGCCGGTGGCGTCACGTTCGACGCCGAGGACGGCGTAGTAGTCACGGGATTCGGGCACGGAGAACGGTCCTCGCAGGGCGGCTGGGGTGGTCGTGGAGTTGGCTGGCACGGTGGGCGAGTGCCAGGGCTCGACTGTACCGGTGGGGACCGGCGCCGAGCGGGGCGGCACCCGGTGGCGAACACCGCCAGGGGGCGACGCGTCTGCTCAGCCGAACGCGGTGAGATGGGTGCCGTTGGGAACGAGCAGGAGCCCGGCACCGATCGCCATGCCCGACTGCCAGCCCAGCGTTCCGGAGGGGGTCTGCGGCGTCGTGCCGGTCCACACCAGCCGGCCGGTCGCGATCGCGTACCCACGGACCGTGTCGTCGGTGGCACCGACGTACACCGTGTCGTCGGTCGCGATCACCCCTCCGAACAGGTCGTTCACGGTGACCCCCTGCGCCCACAGTGCCGAGTCGTCACGTTCGTCGAAGCCGGTGACCGAGCCGTTGATCTCGGCGACGCCGACACCCTGCGAGAAGACGTCCGACCGGCTCGCGGGGTAGCGGCCCAGGTCCCGGCCGGTGGCGGCGTCGAACACGCTGCCCTCGTTGCTGTTGTCGGTGCGCGTCCAGAGGCGCCCGTGGTGCAGCACCGGGTTGCCCCCGGAACCCCCACCGCCGGCGCCCTGGGCGTTGGACCACCGCAGCACGCCGCCGGAGGTGTACGAGGCGGCACCCGCGCCACCGCTGACGTACACGCCGGTGTCGTCGACGGCCACCGACGCGTCGGAACCGATCAGCGGCAGCTCGACCTGCCAGACGATGTTCCCGGTCGACTCGTCGAGCGCGCAGAGCCGACCGCCGGTCGCGAGGTACAGCCGCCCCCGGTACGCGGTGGGGCCCGCGGTGTCCTGGGGCTCCGGGAACTGGCGACCCCAGGCCTGGCCGTCGCCGCTCAGCACCCAGGACCGGACGAGACCGGTGTCGTCCACCGCGAACAGCCGACCGGCGTCCCAGCTGAGCTGGACATCGGACAGGCCGGCACCCAGGGGCTGTCTCGCGAGCACGTGACCCGCCGGGTCGAGCGTGAACAGATCGATCCCGGTCGGACCGTTCCGGGTGTCGACGCCGTGGGCGACGACGAAGATCCCGTCGGGTGTCACGAGCGGGTGCCCGACGTAGGTGTTGCTCGCCGGGTAGTCGACGGCGGTGAGATCCGCGTCCCACGCCCGCTTCATGGAGGACGGCAGCGAGCCCGCGGCGTGACCGTCGTGGGCGGCGTCCTGCTGGAACCCGGTGGACGTCACCGGCACGGCGGGCGGGGCGGCCGAACCGTCGAGCAGCACGTACCCCGAGAGGTCGACGACCACGTCGGCCCTGCCACCGGTGACCGAGGCGGCGATGTCCTGGTGGAACGTGTCGACGACCGGGACGACCACGAGACTCGCAACGGTCTGTCCGGCCCCGGCCCAGTTCGACGTCGAGGCCACCGGCCGCGGGGTCTGGCCCGACCACACCGTCAGGTACCCGGGCGCGGTGGTGTTCGTGACCGTGACGGTCACGACGGCGGCGGCGATGGAGTACCCGTTCGG
>CAXUNA010000540.1:0-3070 GCA_964252095.1 uncultured Jatrophihabitans sp.
GGCTTCGGGCCGTCCGACGCACCGAGCCCGACCGCGACGGCGCCCGCGACGAGCGCGACGGCGGCGAGCGCCCCGATCGCGAGCAGCTGGAACCGGGGCACGCGCACGATCGTCGCAGAGGGTCGCGCCCGCCGCTCCTCGTAGGGCCGGGGGGAGTCGAACCCCCACTGTCACGGACCTAAACCGTGCGCCTCTGCCTGTTGGGCTACGGCCCCCCGGCCGGTGAGCTTAGGGCGTCAGACCGCGAGCTTCTTGCGCAGCGAGGCCACGTGGCCGGTCGCCTTGACGTTGTAGAGCGCCTGCTCCAGCGTGCCGTCGGCGCCGACGACGAACGTGGAGCGGATGACGCCGGTGACGGTCTTGCCGTAGAGCTTCTTCTCGCCCCACGCGCCGTACGCCTCGAGCACCGTCTTGTCGGGGTCGGACAGCAGCGGGAAGGTCAACGCCTGGTCGGCGACGAACTTCGCGAGCTTGGCCGGCTTGTCGGGCGAGATGCCGACGACGTCGATGCCCTCGTCGCCGAGCTCGGCGAGGTTGTCGCGGAAGTCGCAGGCTTCCTTCGTGCACCCCGGCGTCGCGGCGGCGGGGTAGAAGTAGACGACGACGCGGCGCCCGGCGTAGTCGGACAACGAGACCTCGTGGCCCTCGGCGTCGGGAAGTGTGAACGGCGGTGCGGTGTCACCGGGTGCGAGGCGGGAGTCAGCCATGGCCTGACGGTAGCCTGTGGATTCCACCATCGACCTTGCACCGAGGAGCCCGCGTGAGCCGTTCGCCCGACGAGGTCCAGGCGGAGATCGAGCGGACCCGGCACCAGCTCGCGAACACCCTGGACCAGCTCGCGCAGCGCACCAGCCCCAAGCGCCTCGCCGACGACACCAGGACCAAGGTGCTCGCGACCCTCAACACCCCCGCCGGCAAGGCCGTGGTGGGTGCGGTCGGCGGCGGCGTGCTGCTGCTCGTCGTGCTGCGGGTCCGCCGCCACTTCACCGACTAGCCCGGGACGTGGCTCCCACCGCCGTCCTGCTGCTCTCCGCGCCGGACCGCCCGGGCCTGGTCCACGCCGCGGCGAGCTTCGTGCTCGAGTACGGCGGCAACGTGGTGGCCGCCGAGCAGCACGTCGACGCCGACAGCGGCGTGTTCTTCCAGCGGATCGAGTTCGAGACCGGCGGCCTGGGCCGGGACGTCGCCGGCAGGTTCGCCCCGGTCGCCGCCGAGTTCGGGTTCACGGTGGACGTCAGGTACCGCGAGGACCGCCTCAAGCTCGCGTTGATGGCGAGCCGCGAACCGCACGTGCTGTCCGACCAGTTGATGCGGTACCGGGCCGGGGAGCTGCCGGCCGACGTCGTCGCCGTGATCTCCAACCACCCCGACCACGCCGAGCTCGCCGCCTTCTGCGGGGTGCCGTACCACCACCTGCCCGTGACCCCCGGCGACCCGGTGGGAAAGGACGCGCAGGAGGACGCGGTGCTCGGGGTGCTGCGGGCCACGGGGACCGACCTCGTGGTCATGGCCCGCTACATGCAGATCCTGACGCCGACGCTGCTCGACCCGTACGCCGGCCGGATCATCAACATCCACCACTCGTTCCTGCCGGCCTTCGCCGGCGCCCGCCCCTACCGGCAGGCCCACCGGCGCGGGGTCAAGCTGATCGGCGCCACCGCGCACTACGCCACCGCCGACCTCGACGAGGGCCCGATCATCGCCCAGGACGTCATCCCGGTGTCCCACCGCGACTCGGTGGCGGACCTGGTCCGGCACGGCCGTGACCTGGAGACGGTGGTGCTCGCCCGGGCGGTCCGCGCCCACCTCGAGCACCGCACCCTCGTGCACGGCGCCAAGACGATCGTCTTCGCCTGAGGGTTCACCGGCAGGGCGAGCGTCACTCTCCGCCGCCCGGGGTTCCTCTCGGCGCGAACCGCGCTTAGGCTAGCCTCACTTCGGTTTGGCAAGGCATGCCTGACCTGACGGCCGACAGAGGGGACGACGCGTGCTTCCGACGTTCGTCATCGGCCTCCGCGAGGGCCTCGAGGCCTCGCTGATCGTCGGCATCGTGCTCGCCTTCCTCAAGCGCAACGGCCGCAGCGACCTCATGCGGTGGGCGTTGCTCGGCGTCGGGCTCGCGATCGTGCTGTGCGGTGCCGGTGGCATCGCGTTGTACATCGTCTCCGAGGACCTGCCCCAGAAGCAGCAGGAGGGCCTGGAGACCGTCGTCGGCGTCATCGCCGTCGCGATGGTCACCTACATGGTCGTCTGGATGAAGCGGCACTCCCGCGACCTCAAGAAGCAGCTCGAAGGCGTCGCCGGGACCGCGCTCGCGTCCGGCTCGGCGTGGGCGCTGGTCGGCATGGCGTTCCTCGCCGTGCTGCGCGAGGGCTTCGAGACCGCCGTCTTCCTCGTCGCCGCCTTCAACGGGGCGAACTCCCGCGGCGCCGCGAGCGGCGGTGCCGTGCTCGGCATCGCGCTGGCGATCGCGCTCGGCTACGGCATCTACCGCGGCGGCGTGCGCATCAACCTGTCCAAGTTCTTCCGGGTGACGGGCTTCGTGCTGGTGCTCGTCGCCGCGGGCCTGGTGCAGACGGCGTTCCGCACCGCACACGAGGCCGGGTGGATCGACTGGGGCCAGCAGTCCACGGTCGACCTCTCCGCCGTCGTCGACCCCGGATCGGTGCAGAGTGCACTGATCACCGGGATGCTCGGCATCCAGCCGCAACCCGTGCTCATCGAGTTCGTCGCCTGGCTGCTCTACCTCGTCCCGCTCGGCCTCTACGTGGCCTGGCCGCAGGGCAAGGGACTGGGTCTGCGGGCCGTCGCGGCCCTCGTCGCCGCATTCGCGGTGGTGACGGGGCTCGTCGCCGGCGCCCTGGTGCTGTTCGCGCCGGCCGACCCGTCGCCCGCCCTCTCGCTCACCGCCGCCGCCACGACCAGCGCCGGCCGGGATGCGGGCGAGGTCACCGTCGCCCTCGAGGGCGGGAGCCTCCGCGTCACCGCCCTCGACCCCGTCACCGGCGAGCTCGGCGAGACCACCACGCTCCCGGTCACGAGCGTGCGGACCGGCAGCGTCGGCGCGATC
>CAXUNA010000541.1:0-3069 GCA_964252095.1 uncultured Jatrophihabitans sp.
GGTCCGCGCCGCGCCGCGCGGCCACGTCGCGCTCGTCGGCGGCGGCCCGGGTGACCCGGAACTCATCACGGTCCGGGGGAGACGACTGCTGGCGGAGGCCGACGTCGTCGTGGTCGACCGGCTCGCTCCCACCGACCTGCTGCGGGATCTCGCCGACGACGTCGAGGTGATCGACGCCGGCAAGTCGGCCCACCGCCACAACCTCACCCAGACCGAGATCAACGCCCTGCTCGTGCAGAAGGCCCAGGAGGGCAAGCGGGTCGTCCGGCTCAAGGGTGGCGACCCGTTCCTGTTCGGTCGCGGTGGTGAGGAACTCATCGCGTGCACCGCCGCCGGCGTCGAGGTGACGGTGGTCCCCGGCGTCACGTCCGCATTCGCGGGAGCTGCTGCCGCGGGCATCCCCGTCACCCACCGCGGCATCGCCACCGACGTCACCATCGTGTCGGCGCACCTCGACCCCGGCCGGCCGGTTGACGCCGGGCTCGACTGGCCCGCGCTCGGGACGTCGGGATCGACCCTGGTCGTCCTCATGGGCATGGACCGGCTCGACCTCATCGCCAAGGAGCTGATCCGGCACGGTCGGGCGCCGGGCACCCCCGCCGCAGTGGTGCACCGTGCAACGCTGCCGGGGGAGCGGATCGTGCGGGCGCCGTTGGCCGAACTGCCCGCTGTCGTCGCGGCGGCGGGGATCGGTGCGCCGGCGATCGTCGTCGTCGGGCCGGTGGTCGACGTCGTGGCCGAAGCCGTGCGGAAGGAGACGTCGTGACCCACGACAGCACCGTGGAGATCACCACGGAGGAGCAACTGCGCGAGGTGCTCGGGCACCCCGTGCCCCGGGTGCGGGACAAGGTCCGCACCCACCTGGACCAGCTCGACGTCGAATGGCTGTCGCACTCGCCGTTCTGCCTGGTGTCCACCAGTTCCGCCGACGGCCGGTGCGACGTGTCGCCGAAGGGCGACCCCGACGGCCTCGCGCTGGTGCTCGACGAGCGCACGGTGGTCGTCCCCGAACGACCGGGGAACCGGCGGGGTGACGGGTTCGTCAACGTGCTGAGCAACCCCCACGTCGGACTGCTGTTCCTCGTGCCGGGGCGCAGCGACACCTTGCGGGTCAACGGCCGCGCGCGGATCGTGCGTGACGCCCCGTTCTTCGACCGGTTGGTCGTCAACGACCACCGCCCGATCCTCGCGTTGGTCGTCGACGTCGAAGAGGTCTTCTACCACTGCGCGAAGGCGTTCCTGCGCTCCAAGGTCTGGCAGCCGGAGTCGTGGCGACCCACCGCGCTGGCGAGCCGCGCCGAGATCGCCAAGGCGATCGAGCGTCCCGACGACCCGATCGAGGAACTCGAGGCGTACTACGGTCCCGCGTACGCCGACGGCCTGTACCGCGCGTGACGGTCTTCAGCTACACGAGCAAGGACGACGCCGTCGTTCCCGTGGTCCGCTCGAGGGTGTGGGAGACGCTCACCGATCCCACCCTGCTGCCGGAGCTCACGCCGCTGCTGCGCTCGATCGAGGCCGACGGCGACACCTGGCGCTGGGAGATGGTGCGCATCTCCGCGCTCGGCGTCAGCATCGAGCCGTTCTTCACCGAGCGGATGGTGTTCACCCCCGAGACGGAGATCGAGTACCACCACGTCCCGCCCGAGGGCACCCGCGAGCGCACCGGCGCCGAGGGTTGGTACCGGCTCTCCGACGTCGACAGCGGCACACGGCTGCAGATCGCGCTCACGCTGCACGTGGACCTCCCGCTCCCGAAGGCGTCCGGACCGGCGGTACGGGGCGTGATGAGGGCGATGATGGACCGCACCGGCGACCGGTTCGCGAAGAACCTGCAGCGCCATCTCGGCGTCGTCTGAAGCGGGGGTTCAGTGCACCTCGCTGATCCGGGCGGTGTCGACGTCGAACACGAAACCGCGGACGTCGTCGCGGTGGGGGAGCCAGCCGCAGGCCCGGACGAGAGCGAGTGACGCGCGCATCTGCTCGGCCGGGTCGGTGAACCCGGGGACGTCCCACGGCGGCGGCACGTCGGACTCCTCGGTGAGCGAGGCGCGGAACGCCACGTCGTCGAAGCCCTGCATCCCGCAGCGGGTGTGGTGGATCAGGACGATCTCGCGGGTCCCGAGCGCCCGCTGCGAGATCGCGAGGGAGCGCAGCGCGTCGTCGGTCGGCAGGCCCCCTGCGTTGCGCAGCAGGTGGGCGTCGCCGATCTCCAGGCCGAGCGCCCCGAACAGGTCCAGCCGCGAGTCCATGCAGGTGAGCACGGCCAGGCGCAGCTTCGGACGGGTCGGGCGCGGGCCCGGGAAGGCCGCGACGTAGGACTCGTTGGCGTGGACCAGGTGGTCGATCGCTGACACGCGACGAGTATCGCCGCGCGCGCTCAGCCCGCTGCGCGACGCGCGCGGAATGCGGCGACGTTCACACGGTTGGCGCAGGTCGTCCCGCAGAAGCGGCGGGAGCGGTTCTTGGACAGGTCGACCAGGACGTCACGACAGTCCGGGGCGGCACAACGTGACAACCGCTCCAGCTCGCCACCTCGGACGACGTCGACGACGGCCATCGCCGCCTCCACCGCCATCCGCACGGCGAGCGGCTGCTCGGCCGAGGTGGCGTGCAGGTGGTACTCCCACCGGTCGTGCCGGACCAGCTGCGGCAGCGCGGCCGACTCCCGCAGCAGCGTGTTGACGATCGCCACGACGCCGTCTTCGTCGGTGTCCCACATCGCCTCGAGCCGGGGCCGCAGCGCGCGGACCTCGGCGAGTTCGGCGTCGTCGTGCCGGCGCGAGCCGGTCCAGCCGAACCGGTCGTAGAAGGCGTCGAGGTCGGAGCGGGTGATGAGCGTGTCGGGGTCCTCGTGGGCGCTGTTGACCAGCGCGACGGCGCCCTGCAGCGCGACCTCCGTGTCATGGGCGAAAAGCACCTTGACTCCTTTCCCGGCCGACCTCTACGGTCAGGACCGTAAGGCCCCATCATCACTTACACGAGCTGTCGCGACAACGCCCACGATCCGGAGGTCACCGTATGCCCGCCGCCACGAACGAACCCGCAGGCGGGGCGGCGGGCATACGG
>CAXUNA010000542.1:0-3060 GCA_964252095.1 uncultured Jatrophihabitans sp.
CCCCCCCCCGGGCGGGCGGGGGGCCCCCGGGGGGGGCCGCGGGCCCCCACCGTGACGACCACGGGGTTGCCCGACGCGCCCGCGGACACGGTGACGGCGTAGTCGACACCGACGCGCGCGGGGTTCGACGGCGTGGACGTGAAGGCCACGGTCTGCGCCGCCTTGTTCACGGTGACGGTCTGCGTCACGATCGGCGCCGCCAGGTACTTCGCCGAACCGCCCTGCCGGGCGTCGAGCACACAGCGACCGGAGCTGCGGAAGGTCACGGTGCCGGTCGTCGACACGCTGCAGACCGCGGCCGCGAACGCCCGCACGCTGAAGACGACCGGCTGCCCCGACGCGCCGCCGGTGGCGGTGGCGGTGTAGTCGTCACCGACCCGGGCGGGACTCGGCGGCGTCGACGTGAACGAGACGGCCTGGGCGAGCTTGCCGACGGTGACGACCTGCGTCACGGTCGGTGCCGCCGTGTAGCCGGCACTGCCGGCCTGGTCGGCGGTGATGGTGCAGACGCCGTTGGCCGCGAAGGTGACGGTGTCGTCGGCGGCGACCGAACACACCGTCGTCGAATCCGCCGCGACGGCCAGGGTGACGGGGTTGTCGGAGTCACCGCCGCCGGCGGTGACGACGTAGTGCGAGCCGACGAGGGTGGGCGCAGGTGGTGTGGAGACGAACCTGATCGCCTGTGCCGTCATCCCGACGTCGATCCGCTGGAAGGTCCCGGGCGCGGCGAGGTGGTTCGGGCCGCCCGCCTGATCGGCGTCGACGTAACACGTACCGGGACCGGTGAACACGACGACCTCGGCCGTGCCGATGACACACGCGCCGGCGGTGGAGTAGGGGTCGACGGCGAACGTCACCTCGTTGCCCGAGGTGCCGCCGGTGGCGGTCGGGACGTAGCTGCCTCCGACGCTCGCGTCCGCGGGCGGAGCGGAGGTGAACCCGATCCGCTGCGCGGCCCGGCCGACCGCGAAGGAGATCTCGACGGACGGTGCGGCCCGGTGGTCGGGGTCGCCCGCCTGGTCGGCCTGCACGGTGCAGGTCCCGGCCGCGACGAGGTGGAGCGCGCCCTCGACGACGGTGCACACGTCGGGTGTCCGAGTCGTGTAGCTGACGGGCAGGCCCGAGGACGCCGTGGCGCCGGGGCTGGTGTCGGCGTCGCCGAAGACCACGGCGACCGGTGCCTCAAAGGTGATCGTCTGGCTCGCGGGGGCGACCTGGATCGTCTGGACCTGCTGCGGCGCCGGCTGGTAGTACCGGTTGCCCGGCAGGTCCAGCGTCACGGTGCAGGTCCCGGCGGCGGTGAAGGTCACCCTGGCGACGTCCACGGAACACGTGCCCGTCGCGGCGATGACGAGCGTGTTGCCGGAAGGGCCGCCGGAGGCGCGGACGGCGTACGAGCCCCCGACGGCGGCGTCGGTGGGCGGAGCGGTGAGGAAGGTGACGACCTGCTGCGGCAGTGGCACGAGGACCGACTGCCTCACCTGGGGTGCCGGTGCGTACGTCGCGTCACCGGCCTGATCGGCGGTCACGGTGCACGTGCCGGGGTTGGTGTACGTGACGACGCCGCCTGCCACGACGCAGGTCGTCGGCGTTGCCGATCGCAGCACGACCGGCTGACCCGACGCGCCGCCGGCGGTGGTGGTCAGCGTGTCGGTGTCCCCGATCTGGACGTCGTGCAGGGGCGGGCTGGTGAACGCCAACGTCTGGGCCGTCCCGACGAGGTAGGACTGCGTGATCACGTTCGACGGGGAGTAGTTCTCGTCGTTCGTCGGCTCCTCGGCCGTGATCACGCACATGCCGGTGCGGACGGCGGTCACGGTCGCCGACGTGGTGGGCAGGCCACCGCCGTAGGGCGGCGTCAGGACGACGGTGCAGGCGTCCGTTCCGGAGAGGTGGGCCGTCCGGTTCGAGTCGACGGCGACGGTCACCTGGTAGGTGTCGCCGACGCTCGCCGCGGTCGGCGAGGTGGTGCGGAACGCGACGGTCTGGCTCACCTGGCCGAGCACGACCAGTTGGGTCCTCGATGCGGCGAGGAACCCGTACGACCCGGCCTGCGACGCGGTGATGAGGCACTGGCCGCCGCCGGTCATCAGGACCTGGTCCGGCCCGACCTGGTAGCAGGCGCCGAACCGGTCGTCGGCGGTGAACGTCACCGGGTTGCCGGAGTCCCCGCCCGTGGCGGACACCGTGTAGATCTGTCCGCGCACGAGGTCGGCCGGCGGGTCGGACGTGAACGTGACGACCTGCTGGACGAAGTCGATGTGGGGCCCCACGGTGAACGACTGCTGCGCCCGTGGTGCGGGCGCGACCGTTGCCGTCCCGGCCGCGTCGGCGTCGACCGTGCAGGTCCCCTCCGCGAGGAAGCTGACCAGGCCGGTCGCCGGGTCCAAGGCGCAGACCGCCGCCGCCGACGGGTCGACCGTGACGGTGACGGGCAGGCCCGAGTTGACCCGGACGTCGGGACGGTAGGTCTCCCCGCCCACGCCGCGGGGTCCGGGCGTGGAGGCGAACGAGATCGTCTGGCGACCCAGGACCGTGTGGGAGATCGGGCTGGAGCGGCTGCCGGTGTCGGTGTACCGGTTCTGGTCGGTGTCGACGGAGAATCCGCTGTAGACCGCGTCGATCGCCGAGTACGTCGCCGTCCTCAGGGGCACCGAGAACGTGATCGCCGCGGTCTCGGGCGATCCGGGCACCAGGGTCACCGCGGTGGGGGCGTTGAGCGGCCGCGCGCCGGCGTAGACGCTGATCGTGCCGCCGCCGATCGGCTTGCGCGGATCGCTCGTGGAGACGGTCGCCGTGAACGTCACCATGTCGCCGTCCACCGACGGGTTCGGCGACGACGACCGCAACGTGAGGAAGGTCGGGTACTCGTCGGGGACCGACCGGATGGTCACCACACCCGTGCCGAGGGTGCCGGCCGTGGTCCCGCCGTCGGTGGTCAGGACGGGGTCGTACGTGCCGGTTCCCGCGTAGCCGCTGCCGCCACCGCCCGAACCCCGTGAACCGATGACGCAGCAGACGGCGTAGCGCCGACCGCCCCCGCCGCCGCCACCGAAGTAC
>CAXUNA010000543.1:0-3059 GCA_964252095.1 uncultured Jatrophihabitans sp.
CGCTCGCACCGTTCCAGCCGGCCGAGGTGCTCCCGGACATGCTCGGCAGCGCCGACGTCCTCGTCGCCCAGCTCGAGCCCGACGCGGCGCTGTTCTCCATCCCCAGCAAGGTGCTGTCGTACCTCGCCGCCGGGCGGCCGGTGCTGGTCTTCGCGCCGCCGGACAACCCGTGTGCGGACGACGTCCGTGCCTCGGGCGGGATGGTGTGCGAGCCGACCTCCGCCGGCGTGGTCGAGGCCGCGGCGTGGCTCGCGCGACTGGACCACGACCGGGCTGCGGAGATCGGCCGGCGCGCCCGTGCCATCGCCTGCGAGAAGTTCGAGATCGACGGCATCACCGACCGGTTCGAGCGGGTGCTCGCCCGGGTGGCCCGCCCGGCCGCCGCCGTCGCCTCCTGACGCCTCGACGGGCGCGGCGTCCCTCAGGCGGGTTTGACGACCAACCGCGCGCTGTTGTCCAGCCGCACGAGCAGCACCGCCTTGTCGGCGAAGTAGTCGTCGACGGCCTTGCGGGCGCCCTGCCAGTAGCCGTAGTCGTCGAGGATGAGGATGCCGCCCGGCACCAGCCGCGGGTAGAGCACCTCCATCTCGGCCCTGGTCGACTCGTGGAAGTCGGTGTCGAGGCGCAGCAGGGCGATCTGCTCGGGCAACTCCTGCGTCAGCAAGGTCTCCTCGACCGGCCCGACCACGTACGTCTGGCGGTCGGTCGGGTACCCGGTCGAGGCCACGTTCGCCTGCACCGTCTCGAGCGCGACACCGGTGACGCCGGTGGCGTCCTTCTCGGGCTTGGCCAGTTCGGAGTCGAACCAGGCGGCGCCGCTCGTACCGGTGATCGTGACGTCGTCGGCGGTGGGCGGGGTCATGCCCGTGTAGGTGTCGTACAACCACAACCGTCGTGACGTGTCCTGCTGCCGCAGCAGTTCGTGGGCGACGACCATCATGCTGCCGCCGCGCCACACGCCGCACTCGACGATGTCACCGGGGATGCCCGCCCGCGCCACGTAGCTCACGGCGTCGCGCAGGGCGACGATGCGCTCCGGCGTGGTCTGGGTGTAGCCCGCGACCTCACGGATGGCGCGCACGGCGTCGGGATCGAAGTCGTGCGTGAGCGGGACCAACGGGCGTTTCACCCGGTAACCACGGTGCTGCACCGCGCTCGTCACGGACTGGCGGGCACGGAAGGCGGTGCGGAAGTTGCTCATCTCACGGTCTCCTCGGGGGCGGGCGGGCGGAGGCTCACGGCGTGGTCCGCACGAAGACGCCGTCACACTGCAACAGTCGACCGCTGACCCGGTCACTGAAGCCGGGTTCCAGCAGCCACAACGTCAGACCGGCGGCGGTCATCCGCTCCACGATGCGCGGCATCAGGGCCTGCCCCGCGTACAGCTCGACCAGCGACATCTCGACCTGGACCACGGCCGCGGTGGCGATCGTCGATCCGGCGCCGTCGAGGACGGCGGACTCGTAGCCCTGCACGTCGACCTTGAACGCCGTGCGCGACGGGTCGAGCCCGCGGTCCGCGACGAGCGTGTCGAGCGTGACGGCGTCGACCTCCTCGGTGCTCCGGTAGGCCGACTGCGGGTCCGCGTCCAGGTGGGCCGCGGTCATCGGCAGCACCGACGACGAGTAGGAGTTCGCCGCGACGTTGACGCTGACCTGGCCGTCGTGGTCGGAGACCGCGGCGTGCACAGCGGTCCACCGCGGATCGGAGTCGACGTGCCGCGACAACCTACCGAATGCATCGTGCAACGGTTCGATCGAGAGGATGTCGCCGCGGTAACCGTTGGTGCGCAGCGACCGTGCGAACTGCCCCTCGTTCGCCCCGATGTCGACCACCGTCGTCACCCGCTGCTGGTCCAGCAGCTGACCGAGCCGGTAGGGGTAGGGATTGCGGGAGACGTCGAGGCCCACGCGGTTGAGCGAGCGCCGGGCGAGACTGCGCAGCCGCGGCGGGACGAGGTGGACGGGATCGGTCGTCGCGGTCATGCGATGCGCTCCGTGGCGGTCTCGGTGGTGGACGGGACGGACACGGAACGCGCCACGGCGTCGCGGTACCGCACGGCCACCGCCGTGGCCGACAGCTGGTCACGGACCAGCGCGGTGGCGTTCTGCCCCGTGCGATACGAGAATTCCGGATCGCGCAGCAACCGTTGCATTCCGCGCACGATGTCGTGGTGCGCCAGCGAGGTGACGCAGCCGGCGCCGGCCTCCGCGATCATCGGGGCGAGCGCGACCCGGTCGGTGACCAGCACGGGCCGGCCGCACGCCATCGCCTCGGCCACGGCGACCCCGAAGTTCTCGTTGTCGCTGACGAGCGCGAACACACCGGGCAGGCTCCAGAGGGCGATCTTCTCCTCCGGGCCGATCCACCCGGGGATGACGATCTGCCCGCTGCGCGACGCCGTCGACGAGGCCTTGCGGACCCGGCGTTCCCAGTACTCGTCGCCGGTGCCCGCGAGTACGAGGACGTCGTGCGCGCCCGCGGCCTCGTCGAACGCGGAGATCAGCCGATCGAGCCCCTTCTTGAGGTCGAACCGGCCGACGAACGACACGATGCGCCCGCCGGCACCGAGTGATTCACCGAGCCGCGCGCCGAGCGGCCCGAGGACCCGCACGGCCTCGTCGATCGTCAGCGTCGCCGCCTGCGGGGTGGGACACGGGATGACCTCGGTGGCAGGCGTCGCGCCGAAGGTCACCAGTTCGTCGGCCTCGCGCGGCGTCACGCACCACACGGTCGCGCCGTCGAGCACCCGTTTCCACAGCGGCGACAGGCGTTCCTTGAGCGCCGTGTGGTGGTGGTCGACGTCCCACGGGTCGAGGCTGCCGTGCGGGGCCAGCGCCCACGGCACGCCACGACGGCGGGCCTCGGCCGCGGCGACGAGGCCGGGCAGGTGGAAGAAGCTGTGGGACACGACGAGATCGGCGTCCGCGACGACCGCCCGCAGCCGGCGCAACTGCGCCGCGTTGCCGTAGAGCCGGCCGAGCACCGAGCCCGGCGCGGCGAGGTCGACGGTCGTGAGTTCGGCCAGCCGGCTCGCCACCCGCCCGGGCGCGGTGGCG
>CAXUNA010000544.1:0-3048 GCA_964252095.1 uncultured Jatrophihabitans sp.
CCCCCGACCCCCGACCCTGGTGAGTGGGCACTTTTCCCCGCGAGTGGTCACCTCTTTCTGACCACTGGACGGGGAAACTGCCCACTCGCCGGGGTTCCGTGGCCGTGCCGTGCCTCCGCCCGCGGGGCACCGCTCAGTGCGACTCGCGGGAGACCTCGCTGCCGCTGGCGCCGGTGAGGAAGTCGAGGTCGGCGCCGGTGTTCGCCTGCTGCACGGTGTCGACGTAGAGCTTCTCCCAGCCGCGCACGGGCCGGGCGAAGGCCGCGACGGTGGCGGGATCCGGCTGCCGTGACGCGAAGCGCGGTGTCTCGACGTCGAGACGTCGGTTCGCGATGTCGAGCACGATGACGTCGCCGGTGCGCACCAGAGCCAGCGGGCCGCCGGCCGCCGCCTCGGGCGAGACGTGCAGGACCACCGTGCCGTAGGCGGTTCCGCTCATCCGGCCGTCGCAGATGCGGACGACGTCGCGCACCCCCTGTTCCAGCAGCTTGCGCGGCAACGGCAGGTTCGCGACCTCCGGCATGCCCGGATAACCCCGCGGCCCGCACCCGCGCAGGACCAGCACGGAGTCGGCGTCGACGTCGAGATCGGGGTCGTCGATCCGCGCGTGCATGTCCTCGACCGAGTCGAAGACCACGGCGCGGCCGCGGTGCTCCAGCAGGTGCGCCGACGCCGCGGCCGGCTTCACCACCGCGCCGTCGGGGGCGATGTTGCCGTACAACACGGCGATCCCGGCGGCGGGCAGCAGCGGCTCGGCGCGGGAGCGGATGACGTCGGGGTCCCAGATCTGCGCGTCGACCAGGCTGTCGACGAACGGCGCGCCGGTCACGGTGATCGCCGCCGGATCGAGCAGATCGGCGACCTCCCGCAGCACGGCGTGCAGTCCACCGGCGCGGAACAGGTCCTCCATGAGGAACTGCCCCGCGGGCTGCAGGTCGACCAGCAACGGCACGTCGTGCCCGACGCGGTCGAAGTCGTCCTGGGTCAGCTCGACCCCGAGCCGGCCCGCGATCGCGAGCAGGTGCACCACCGCGTTCGTCGAACCGCCGATCGCCGCGAGGGTGACGATCGCGTTGAGGAACGACGCCCGGGTCATGACGTCGCTCGGCTTGCGGTCGGCCGCCACCAACTCGACGGCGAGCACGCCGGTCTCGTGTGCACCCTGCAACAGTCTGCTGTCGGCCGCGGGTGTGCCGCCGAGGCCGGGCAGGACCATGCCGAGCGCCTCGGCCAGCAGGCCCATCGTCGAGGCGGTGCCCATCGTGTTGCAGTGCCCGCGGCTGCGGATCATCGACGACTCGGACTTCCCGAACGCCTCCTCCGACAGCGTGCCGGCCCGGACCTCCTCGGACAGCCGCCAGACGTCCGTCCCGCACCCGAGCGGCTGCCCGCGGAAGGTGCCGGTGAGCATGGGGCCGCCGGGGACGACCACCGCCGGCAGGTCCACCGACGCGGCCGCCATGAGCAGCATCGGGATGGTCTTGTCGCAGCCCCCGAGCAGCACCACGCCGTCGATCGGGTTGGCCCGCAGCATCTCCTCCGTGGCCATCGCGGCGAGGTTGCGCCAGAGCATCGCGGTGGGGCGCACGAGCGTCTCGCCGAGCGACATGACCGGCAGGTCGAGCGGGATGCCACCCGCCTCGTAGACGCCCTGCTTGACGCTGGTCGCCACCTCGTCGAGATGGGCGTTGCACGGCGTCAGGTCCGAGGCCGTGTTCGCGATCGCGATGTGCGGCCGGCCGTCGAACGCGTGGGCGGGCAGGCCGCGCCGCATCCACGCGCGGTGGATGTAGGCGTTGCGGTCAGAGCCGCTGTACCACTGGCTGCTGCGCGGCGACCGGGTCACGGCGGCGAGCGTAGCGGCGTCGGGCCGGCGTCATCCCCCAGACCACGGCGACGACCACGACGGCGCCGAGCACCACCTCGGCGGGGTCGGGACGCTCGCCGAGCACCAGCCACGAGCCGAGGAACCCGGCGACGGGTACGGCCATGGAGAACGGCGCGACCTGACCGGAGGCGTGGTGCGACAGCAGCCAGGTCCAGATGCCCGAGCCGAGCAGCGTCGCGACCACGACGATGTAGAGCAGACCGAGCAACGCCGGGACCGCCGCCGTGGTGAAGACGGTCCGGAAGGCGTCGGCGTCACGAGTGGGGCCCTCGACGGCGAGCGAGAGCACCAGCATCGGAAGCGGTGGGATGACCGACATCCACAGCATCAACGCGAACGGCCGGTCGGTGTGCGCCTGCCGGTTGGCGAGGTTGCCGAACGCCCAGCCGAGCCCGCCGAGCACCGTGAGCACCACCGGCAGCAGCGCGGCCGACTGCGCCCGCAGCGCGCCGATCGCGACCATCGCCACCACCGCGACGGTGACGCCGATCAGCTGCCGCCGGGAGATCCGCTCGCGCAGCAGGACCGCGCCGAGCAGCACGGTGAACGGCGCCGAGCACTGCAGCACCAGCGACGCGAGGCCGCTTGGCATCCCGGCCGCCATCCCGGTGTAGAGGAACGCGAACTGGGCGACGCCGAACCCGAGCCCGTACCCGATGAGCCACTTCCACGGCACGTCGGGGCGCGGGACGAACAGCAGCACCGGCACCGCGATCAGCGCGAAGCGCAGGGAGACCAGGAGGAACGGCGGGAACTGCTCGAGGGCGATGTGGGTGGCCGGGAAGTTCAGGCCCCACACCGCCGCGACGAGCAGGGCGAGCAGGCGGTCGCGGACGGTCACGAGCCCAGTCTCCGCAGCAGGACGCTGTAGCGCCATCGAATCCTACTGCACCGACGATGTAGCGTTACTACATGGACCTGCGACAGCTGGAGGCGGTGCGCGAGGTCGTCGCCACCGGAAGTGTCACCGGCGCCGCCGCGGTGCTCCACTGCACGCCGTCGGCGGTCTCCCAGCAGCTGCGGATCGCCGAGCGGCTCGCGGGCACGGCACTGGTCGAGCGCGACGGCCGGGGGGTGCGGCCGACGCCGGCCGGCCGGGAGCTCGCCGCCCGCGCGGTCGACGTCGCCATGCTGACCCTGTTCGACGATCCGCCGGCTGC
>CAXUNA010000545.1:0-3041 GCA_964252095.1 uncultured Jatrophihabitans sp.
CCTCCCGACCCGGTCGCGGCCCTCGCGGTCGGTCAGCGGGTCGGGCTGCCGGGCCGGATCACCACCCTCATCCAGGGCGAGGGCCTGCTCAACGACGCCACCGCGCTCACCACCCTCACCGTCGCGGTCTCCGCGGCGACCGGTGACGGGTTCTCCCTCGGCGGGGCCATCGGCGAGTTCCTGCTGGCGGCGGCGGGTGGGCTGGTCGTGGGGTTGGTGGTCGCGCTGTTCGTCAGGCTCGTCCGGCCGGTCACGAAGGACCCGCTGACGGCCAACGCCGTCTCGCTCGCCACCCCGTTCGCCGCCTACCTGCTCGGCGAGGAGCTGCACGTCTCGGGCGTGCTCGCCGTCGTCGTCGCCGGTCTGATCGTCGGCCACGACGCCCCCCGCGCCACCTCCGGCGCGAGTCGGCTGCAGGTGGCGTCGGTGTGGCGGCTGGTCGACTTCGTCCTCGAGGGCTTCGTCTTCCTGCTCATCGGCCAGCAGCTCCCCGCCGTCGTCGACGGGCTGTCCGCCTACTCCGCGTCGACCATCGTCATCGCGGTGGTGGTCAGCGTCGGCGTGGTGCTGGTGCTGCGGCCGCTGTGGCTGGTGCTCATGCAGCTGCTGCCGGTCGGCTTCCACACCCGGCTCGGCGGCGGCGACCGGCGCAGCCAGCAGCTGTCCTGGCGGGAGGTCCTGGTGATGAGCTGGGCCGGCACCCGCGGCGTCATCACCCTCGCGGCGATCTTCACCCTGCCGCTGGTCACCGAGGTGGGCGACGCCTTCCCCGACCGCGACCTGCTGCTGTTCTGCGCCTTCGTGGTGGTCCTGGTGACCCTCGTCGGGCAGGGGCTGACGTTCGGCCCGCTCGCCCGCGCCCTGGGCGTGCGTGCCAACGCGGCCGACCTCGCCCGCAACCGCAACGAGGCGCGGGTCGCCGCGGTCGAGGCGGCGCTCTCACGGCTGGACGAGATCGCGCACGACGAGCACCTGGCCGACGACACGCTCGAGGCCATGCGCCAGCAGCTCACCCACCGCGCCCAGCGCTACCGCGGTCGGCTGGACCTGCTGTCCAACGTCGGTTCCGGCGACCTCCCGGTCTCCGAGGGCTACGAGGCGGCTCTGCGGGCGCGTCGCGCGGTGATCGACGCCCAGCGCGACGAGCTGTTGCGCTGGCGTGACAGCGGCCGGTTGCCCGACGACGGCCTGCGCACGCTGGAGCGCGAGCTGGACTACGAGGAGAAGACGCTGCCCGACCGCCGCTGAGCCCCCGGACGGTGCGAGCGCGGTGCGCGCTGTGTTCGGACAAAGCAAACGCTGAGGTTCGACGGGCACAGTGTCGGGGTGACGACGACGACCTCAGGCCGCCGCCCCGACGAGAAGAAGTCCCCGCACGGAACCTCCCGACCTCCCACCGCGCTCGCGCCTCTGCGCTCCTGGACCACCCTCGGTCCGGTCGTGGCCGTGCTCGCCCTCGTCGCGACCTGGGGACGCGACCTGCCCGGCGTGCTGGTCGCGGTGGTGGCGGTCCTGCTCGGCGTCGCCGTGCTCGCCGCCGTCCACCACGCCGAGGTGGTCGCGCACCGCGTCGGCGAGCCGTTCGGCTCGCTCGTGCTGGCGGTGGCGGTGACCGTCATCGAGGTGGCGCTGATCGTCACGTTGATGATCTCGGGCGGCAAGGGCGCGGAGACCCTCGCGCGCGACACGGTCTTCTCGGCCGTGATCATCACGTGCGCGGGGATCGTCGGCATCTCCCTGCTGGTCGCCACCCTGCGCAACAGCCACGAGGTGCACTTCAACGCCGACGGCCCGCGCTCGACGCTCGCGACCGTCACCACCCTCACCGTGCTGTGTCTCGTGCTCCCGACGCTCACCACCTCGAAGGACTCGCCCGAGTTCTCCGGCGCGCAACTCGCGTTCGCCGCGGTGGTGTCGGCCGCGCTGTACGGGCTGTTCGTGTTCACCCAGACGGTCCGGCACCGCGACTACTTCCTGCCCGTCGACCACCACGGCGAGGTCGTGCCGGGCGACGCCGACGACGAGCACGCCCCGCCGCCGTCGAACCGCGCGACGTGGACCAGCCTGGCGCTGCTCGGAGTCTCGCTCGTCGGGGTGGTGGGCCTCGCGAAGATCGAGTCGCCGTCGATCGAGTCGGGGGTGGCGGCCGTCGGCTTCCCGCCGTCCGTGGTCGGTGTGGTCATCGCCCTGCTCGTGCTGCTCCCGGAGACCCTCGCCGCCGTGCGCGCGGCCCGCCGCGGGCGCCTGCAGACCAGCCTCAACCTGGCGCTGGGCTCGGCGATGGCGAGCATCGGGATGACCATCCCGGCCATCGCGATCGCGTCGATCTTCCTCGACGGCCCGGTGCTGCTCGGCCTCGGCAGCACCCAGATCGCGATCCTCGCGCTCACCCTGGGCGTCTCGGCGCTCACGGTCATCCCCGGCCGGGCGTCGCTCATGCAGGCGGGCACCCACCTGCTCGTCGTGGCGAGCTTCCTGTTCTTCGCCGTCCGCCCGTAGAGCGGCCACCGGACCGTCACTCTAGGCTCGCAACCGAGTGTGTCGTCCGCCGAGAGGAACGTGGTCCTGCTGTCCGAACCGGTGGCGTCCGTCGCCACGACGCCCACCGTGCCCGAGGACGTCGTGACCCGGCTGGCCGTGCTGACCGGCGTCGCCGATCAACTCACCTCCACCCTGGACGTCCACGAGCACATCGGGGCGTTGCCCAGGCTCCTGGTCCCGTACCTCGGTGAGTTCGTCATCGTGTCGGCGACCGACAGCAGCGGCGAGATCGCCGACGTCGGGTCCTGGCACGTCGACCCCCACCGCCTCGCCCAGGTCGAGCAGTACTCGCGGCTGCGGGCCGACGCCGGCGAGGACGAGACACTCGGCGCGAGAGTGATCCGCACCGGCGACCCGATCGTCGTCAACGAGGGCGTCGAGGAGATCACCCGCACCGGCATGCGGCCGGGGGTCGCGCGCGACCTGCTGCTCGCGCTCGCGCCGCGGGCGGTGGCGCTGCTGCCGATGCGGGCGCGCGGGCGCACCCTCGGGCTGCTCAG
>CAXUNA010000546.1:0-3040 GCA_964252095.1 uncultured Jatrophihabitans sp.
GCCCTCGCGCGGCAGCGACGCGAGCCAGGTCATCGTCCTCGCCGTCGTGGTCGCGGGGTTCTTGCTGTTCAGCACACAGGCCCGCGGCGGGTCGCAGGTCCAGCTGGGCATCGACATCGCGATGTTCGTGGCGATCGCCTATTCGTGGAACATCATCAGCGGTTTCACCGGCTACATCTCGTTCGGCCAGGTCGTGTTCTTCGGCTTCGGCGCCCTGTTCACGTCCGAGCTGATCATCCACGCGCAGATGACCTGGTATCTGGCCGCGATCCTCGGTGGCATCGCGTCGGCGGTCGTTGCCATCCCCGTCGGTCTGATCATGCTGCGACTGCGGGGGATCTACTTCGCACTCGGGATGTTCGGTCTCGCCTACGTGGTCTCGCTGCTGTGTTCCCGGTGGTCGTACACCGGCGGCTCGACCGGCCTGGTCGTTCCCGGGGTACTCGCCCAGGACAAGGTGCTGATCGGTGTCACGTGCTTAGCCGTGGTGGCGTTCGGCGTCAACGCGTTCATGGCGCGCTCGAACTTCGGACTGCGGGCCATGGCGATCCGCGACGACGAAGAGGTCGCGGCAGCGGTGGGTGTGCGGACCACGCGGGTCAAGGTCCTGGCGTTCGCCTTGAGCGCGATCATGCCGGCCGTGGTCGGAGGCTTCATCGCCTACAACCGGGCCTTCATCGACTCGTCGACCGTCTTCGATCCCACGTTGGACCTGCAGGTCATCGTGTTCGTGCTGGCCGGCGGCATCGGCACGGTGTGGGGGCCGCTCATCGGCGCCACGGTGCTCACCATCGCCAGCGAGCAGCTCTCGACGCGCCTCCCCGACTACCAGCTGGCGCTGTTCGGTGTGCTGGTCATCCTCATCACGATCTTCCTGCCCGGTGGCATCGTCTCGCTGTTCAACAAGATCGGCTGGCTGCGCCGGGAGATCGTCAAGGGCCCCCACGTCCTGCGGGAACGGGCTGACCTCGAGAGCGTCCTGGACCGCGGCACCGACGCGACACCACCCACCCCCAGCACGGAACTGCTCTCGTGCCGCGACGTCGGCGTGGAGTTCGGTGGGGTCCACGCTCTCCGCGGCGTCGACTTCGACGTCCCCCGGGGGCGCACCGTGTTCATCATCGGTGCCAACGGCGCCGGCAAGACCACCCTGTTCAACGCGATCGCGGGTGTCGTGCGGCCGTCGTCCGGCACCATCACGTTCGACGGCACCCCGATCCGCAAACTCGGCCCTACCAGCCTCGCGCGCCGCGGCCTCGCCCGCACCTACCAGATCCCGCGGCCGTTCGAGTCGATGACGGTGTGGGAGAACGTCCTCGTCGCCTCCCTCGGCGGCCGGGCCCGGAGGCACGCGATCGCGCAGGCGCAGTGGGTGGTCCGGGTGCTGGGTATGGAGGACATCTGCTTCGACGCGTCCGACACGCTGGCCGTCGGTCACCGCCGCATGGTCGAGCTCGGCCGGGCCCTCGCGCTGCAGCCCAAGCTGATCCTGCTCGACGAGGTCATGGCCGGCATGTCCGATGATGAACTCGAGCGGGTCCGCGCGGCCATCCGCGCCATGCCGTCGTTCGGCGTCCAGGCCGTGGCGGGCATCGAGCACGTCATCAAGGCCATCGTCGATCTCACCGACGAGATCGTGGTGCTCGACCAGGGATCCCGGATCATCTCCGGTGCACCCGACGAGATCCTGCGGCATCCCGAGGTCATCCGGGCATACCTCGGGATCAGCATCGAGGGCACACCGGTGGTCGCCGAACTCCCAGAGGTGGGTCCGGTCGCCGCCGACAGGATCGGGGCGGAGACGCAGGCATGAGCACACCGCTGGACAATCGCGCCCCCGCACCGACGTCACGGCCCAGCGCTCCGATGCTCGTCGTCGACGACCTCAGCGCGGGGTACGGCGCGCTGCGGGTGCTGCACGGCGTGTCCCTGACGGTCGCTGAGAACGAGGTCGTCGGCATCCTCGGGGCGAACGGCGCCGGCAAGACCACGCTGCTGCGCAGCATTGCGGGCGCCATCCGTCCGACCGGCGGCACGGTGACGTTGCTCGGCAACGACGTCACCGGCAGGGCCGCCCACGTCGTGACGCGGGCGGGCGTCGGTCACGTGCCCAGTGGCCGCGAACTGTTCGCCGATCTCAGCGTCGAGGGCAACCTCGCCATGGGCGGGTACGCCGTGCCGAAGGCGCGGGCGGCCGAACTGCGCGGGCGCGTGCTCGACCTGTTCCCCACCCTCACCCGGATGCTGGACCGACGGGCCGGCGCCCTCTCCGGCGGTGAGCAGCAGATGGTCGCGTTCGGTCGTGCGCTGATGACCGATCCGTCGCTGCTCCTGCTCGACGAGCCGTCGACCGGCCTCGCTCCCGCCGTCGTGGCATCGTTGTTCGAGGCGCTGCGCCAACTGATCGTCGACGGCACGATCAGTGTCGTGCTGGTGGAGCAGAACGCCGCTCTCGCCCTGGAGGTCGTGCAACGCGCGTACGTCCTGCGCCAGGGGCGGTTCGTCCTCGACGGCCCGGCGAGCGAGTTGAGAGGCGAGACCCTCGTGGCCGCCTACCTGGGTGCCTGAGCGCGTGACCGTCGCACCCGACACCGTTGTCGCGGCACCGACCCGCAGCGTCTCGGAGATCGTCGCGGCGGGTCTCGCCGACCTAGGGGTCCGTCGCTTCTTCGGGTTGATGGGTGACGACACCGCGGCGATCTCAGTGCACGCCGCCGCCCGCGCACTCAGCTACCACGACGCCCGGCACGAGAACGCGGCCGTCGCCATGGCCGCGGCGTACTCCCGCACCGCCGGTGACCTCGGCGTGTGCGCGCTCAGCCGCGGACCGGGTCTGACCAACGCACTCACGGCAGTGGTCAACGCGGGACGGGGCGGCGCGGCGGTGCTGGTGATCGCGGGCGACACCTGGGCGCAGACCCCGATGAACACGGTGTTGCTGCCGGACTACAAGGCGGTCGGGCTTGACGCCCTCGCCGCCGCCCTCGATGTCCCGCTCTACCGTCCGACCGGCCCCGGCACGGTGGCATCGACCCTTTTC
>CAXUNA010000547.1:0-3028 GCA_964252095.1 uncultured Jatrophihabitans sp.
GCGCGCGGCGCCGGCACGTCGCCGCGAGCACGGCGAGGGCGAACAGGGCGGCCGGGGCGACGGGCAGCAGCAGCCACGGCACGGCGCTCGGCCACGGGAACGCGGCCCCGGCGGTGTCGAACCGACGGGCCAGGTGGTCGCGGTACAGGGCCACGAGCAGGCACACGCCGGGGACCGTCAGGGCGGCGGCGGCCAACAGGTGGTGGCGCAGCACGGCCGGCCGTCGGGCCGCGGCCGCCGCCCAGGCCGCGAGGACACCCCACAGCACGCCGACGTGCTGCAGGGTTCCGATCCCCGTGTAGGCCTGGCCGCTCATGCCCAACGACGTCGGGATGATGCCGCCCAGCAGCGTGATCGCCGCCCAGCCGATCGCGGTCCACGCGCTCGCCTTGGCCCCGCCCGGCACCCACCACCGCCACCGCGCGGTGGCCAGCGAGATCAACACCAGGATGCCGCCGGCGACCGCGTACGCCCCCACGAGGTGCACCCGCGCCGCGCGCAGATCCGTGCACCACGCCGGAACCGGGTCGAGGCGGGCGTCGAGCACCGCCGCCAGGCACGACGTGGCGCTCTCGGCGTACACGCCCGACCCGAACAGGCTCGCGGCCGTGGCGACGAGCAGCAGCCCCGCGAGGACCCCGCCGGCGGCCCTGCCGTTGTCGCGCCACCGCACCGTCCGCATCGCGCCTCCCGCCGGGAAGCGTGCTGGTCGGCCCCTGACAGGACGCTGACGTCCGGCGATCCGCGGAGGGACACTCAGGATCGTGGCCCGGCTGATCCTGCTCAACGGCGCGCCCGGCGTCGGGAAGTCCACGGTCGGTCGGCGGTGGGTCGACGACCACGAACTGGCGCTGCTGCTCGACGTCGACGCCGTGCGGTCGTTGCTGAGCCGCCGAGGGGAACAGCGCGACGTCACGCCGTCCTGGCTGGCGGCCCGCGTGCTCGCGCTCGCGATGGCCGAATCACACCTGCTCGCCGGGCACGACGTCGTCGTCCCGCAGTACCTCGGGCGGGCGCAGTTCATCGAGCAGCTGGCCCGAGTGGCGGACGACGCGGGGGCGGACTTCGCCGAGGTCGTGCTGACCACCGACGCGGCGGCGGGACGGACGCGGTTCGACCGCCGTGGCGACGTCCCGCAGCTCGTCGGCGCGACCGAGAGCTGGGCCGACATGCACGCGCGACTGGGCTCCCTGTTCGCCGAGCGGCCGCACGTGGTCCGGGTCGACGCGTCCGGCGACGTGGACGACACCTACGCCGGACTCCGCGCGGCGCTTGCCAACCCGAGGTCGTAGGGACCACGGTGGACCGGTCCCGTTCCCGCGTGCGAAGGAGCACCACATGGCAGTGTCCGTCGATCTCACCAAGGCCCTTGACAAGGCGTGGGAGGACAAGAGCCTCGCCGAGATCCTCGCGGCCCCGCCCTCGGCGCTCGCGGGTCTCACCGAGCGGCACGACGCGATCCTGGCCGAGGGCCTCGGCATCAAGACCATCGCGGACCTCGGCAGCAACAAGTACTTCGCGTTGGCGGGCGTGCTCGTCGCCCTCTCGAACAAGACCGGCTGATGGCCCTCGGCGCGCTCCCCGTGGCCGGCGTCGCCCGGGCGGGTAGGTAGGGGAGCGTGCCGAAGACAGCCACCGCCGACCGCGTCTCCCGTGACGACCTGCTCGAGTTCATCCGTCCGCGCCACCACGGCATCCTCGTGACGACCCGCCGCGACGGCAGCCCGCAGCTGTCGCCGGTCTCGTGCGGTGTCGATCCCGAGGGCCGCGTCCTGGTCTCGACCTACCCCGAACGCGCCAAGGCGAACAACGTCCGCCGCGACCCGCGCGTCTCGATGTGCCTGCTCTCCGAGGACTGGAACGACGCCTGGGTGCAGGTCGACGGCACCGGCGAGGTGCTCGACATGCCCGATGCCGTCGAGGACTTCGTCACCTACTTCCGCTCGATCAGCGGCGAGCACCCCGACTGGGACGAGTACCGCGAAGCCATGCAGAAGCAGGGCAAGAGCCTCATCCGGATCACCATCGAGCGGTGGGGGCCGGTCGCCACCGGCGGCTTCCCGGCCCGCCTCACGGGCGGATGAGCTTCGCCGTCCCGGCGGCGGCCTACGACGAGTTCATGGGCCGCTGGTCCGCCCCGCTCGCCGCGCAGTTCGTCGACACCGCCGGTGTGCGACCGGAGTGGCGGGTGCTCGACGTCGGCTGCGGGCCTGGCGCGCTCACCGCCGTCCTCGTCGAGCGCTGCGGCGCCTCCGCGGTCTCGGCGGTGGACCCGTCGGAATCGTTCGTCGCCGCGACCCGGGAGCGGTTGCCGGGGGTCGACGTGCGTCGGGCCGGCGCCGACGCGCTGCCCTTCGCCGACGACGGATTCGACGCCGCGCTGGCCCAGCTCGTCGTGCACTTCATGCCGGACCCGGTGGCCGGACTCCGCGAACTCGCCCGGGTGACGCGGCCGGGTGGCACGGTGGCGGCGTGCGTGTGGGACCACGCCGAAGGACTCGGGCCGTTGGCCGTCTTCCTCGAGGCGGCGCGTGACGGGCACGACGAGTCGGACCTCGCCGGCGGACGGCGGGGTCATCTCGCCGAGCTGTTCCACGCGGCCGGGTTGACGGACGTCGTGGACACCGCGCTCACCGTCCGTCGCACGTTCGACGGGTTCGACGAGTGGTGGGCGTTGTTCGGCCTCGGGGTCGGGCCGGCGGGTGCCCACGTCGCCGGGTTGTCCGACGACGACCGGCGCGCGTTGCGTGATCGGTGCGCCGCGTTGCTGCCCGCCGCCGGCGCTTTCACGCTCGAGGCCGTGGCCTGGACGGTGACCGGTCGGGCCTAGCCGGTTCCCCCGTGCTCGCCCCGCTCGTGGTGGCGGGGGAGGTCGACGACGATCACGGGTCTGTTGCGGGTGGCGGCAGTGATCCGTCGGCGGGCGAGGCGTTCGGTGCGGGAGCGGCGTTGCCGCCGCCGGCGGCGGGGTGGCCGGCTCGGTGGTGGTGGCTGGTCGGGGATGCGGTCGGATTTGGTTTCGTTGCAC
>CAXUNA010000548.1:0-1538 GCA_964252095.1 uncultured Jatrophihabitans sp.
GTGGGGGCCGGAACCGAGGGGTCGTCGCGGCCGACGCCGGACGGCGGGGGTGACGGATCGCCCGGTGCGGCCAGCACTCCGCCGGCCGCCGGTTCCGGCGCGCTCCCGCTCATGAGCGCTGAGGCTACGACGTGATCCGCTCCGGCACGCGTCGGGTGTTCGCCGGTGACGTGCGGGGTGGCCCGGGTCTCAGCCCGGCAGCAACCCGGGGCGCACCCGGACCTCGCCGACGGGCACGCCGCCGCCGAGCACCGGGGTGGTCGCGGGCGGCAGGTCACCGGCGGCGCCGAGGTGGTGGAGCAGGCCCGCCGCGAGCACCTCGGCCGCCCGCATGGCGCCGTCGTCGACCTTCAATGCGAAGGCCGAACCGTCGGGCAGGGCGGCGGCGTAGACGCCCTCCGCGCCGTTCTTGGCCAGGACGCCCTTGACGCCCGCGAGCACGCCGGTCGTGAACCGGCCGGTGCCGTCGACCAGCGTGGGGTGGACCCGCATCGCCGATGCCACCGGCGAGGTACGCAACGTGCGGAAGCTCCGCGCCAGGGCGTGCAGGGACAACGCGTGCAGCGGCAGGCCGCAGCCGTCGACGGCGGTGGCGGCGACGCGCTCGCCCGCGATCTCCTCGACGGTGGCGAGCAGGTGCTGCTGCAGCGGGTGGTCCGGGTCGAGGTAGCCCGAGGTCGGCCACGACTGCTGGACGCACGCCCGCAGCAGCGCCGCGTGCTTGCCCGAGCAGTTCATGTAGATCCGCCGTTTGCCGCCCGGGAAGGCCGCGACGAACGCGGCCTCGTCCATCGGCCAGTCCGGCGGGCAGCCGAGCTCGTCCTCGGCCAGGCCGCCGTCGGCGAGGGTCGAGGTGACGACCTCGACGTGCGCGGGTTCGGCCGCGTGCGACGCCGTGGCGAGCGCGAGCTGGGGGCCGGTGAGGGAGACGCCGGCCGTCACGACCGCTGTCGCCTGCAACGGTTTGGCGGCCGACCGCCAGAACACCGGACGCTCGGGCCGGCCGCGTTCGAGGACGACGTCACCGTCCGGCCCCAACACGACGAGGTGGCCGGTGTGGACCGACTCGACCACGCCCGACCGCACCAGTTCGACGACGACCGGTCCCTGTTCCAGGTCCGCCGCGCTCACCGGGGACGCATCCCGAGCAGC
The DNA here is from genome assembly GCA_964252095.1 of uncultured Jatrophihabitans sp. Lineage (GTDB taxonomy): Bacteria > Actinomycetota > Actinomycetes > Mycobacteriales > Jatrophihabitantaceae > CAXUNA01. Next base: position 1,153 of record CAXUNA010000548.1, read on the forward strand.
CGGACACCGTCGTCGTCGCGCAGCACGGCGGTGACCCAGCCACCCGCGCGGCCGTGCGCCCGCAGCGACTCGGGGTCGGCCGAGAGTTCGACCGGCCCGAACAGCCGTTGCTCCCAGCCGATGCGGGCGGCGTGACCCTCCTCGGCGAGGCCCAGCACCGAATCGCCCGCGGCGAGGGCGTCACGGGCCTGCTGGAGCTCGGCGATGACGTCGTCGAGGGAGTCGACCAGCGTGGCGTTGCCGTCGCACCAGCTGGCCACCAACGGCGGGCGGGTGCGGGCGACGCGGGAGCCGGACGTGTAGGACCCCGCGGCCAGGCTGAGCGCGAGCGGGCCGGCCGCGGCGAGGATGCGGCCGGCTTCCCAGTAGGGCGTGCGGCGGCTCCG
>CAXUNA010000548.1:1548-2756 GCA_964252095.1 uncultured Jatrophihabitans sp.
GGGGGGGCGCGGTGTTTTTCGCCCCCGGGGCCTTGGCGCGGCGGGGGGGGGGCGCCCGCCATGCCGCTGACCGCGAGCGCCTCGCCCAGCATGTGCGGCAGGCCGATGACGCGGGCGACGGCGGCGTCCTGCTCCGCGGCCGTGGTGGGGACGGGCTTCGCGCCGAGGTCGCAGGCGAGTTCGGCCATCGCGAGCCAGGCGTCGAGATCGGTGTCGGTCTCGAGAGTCAACGCCCACGGGGCGTCGCGGAACAACATCGGGTCCGAGGCCAGCCAACCGCTGTACTCGGTGCCCGCGAGCGGGTGGCCGCCGACGAACCGGGCCCGCGGCGCCAGCCGGCGGACGGCGCCCTGCACCGGCAGCTTGAGGGTGCCGACGTCGGTGAGCACGGCTCCCGCGCCGAGGTGGGGTGCGGTGGCCGCCACGGCACCCTCGAGCTCCGGCAGGGGCATGGCGAGGACGACGAGGTCGGCGCCGCGGACCGCGCCCTCGACCGAAGCCGCGACGGGGAACCCGCTGGCGGACACCGCCGAGACGGTGGCGGCATCGGGGTCGTAGCCGACGACGTCGTGCCCGCTGTGGCGCACGGCGCGGACCAGCGAGCCGCCGATGAGCCCGAGCCCGAGCACGGCGACGCGGCCGAAGGAAGCTGTCACGTCGCACGACCCTATTCGGCGGCGGTTGCCGTTCTTCCCCGACCGTTCACCGGTGCCGCCCTTCCGCCCGGATGCCGCGGGTGGAACCATGGGCGCGCTCCCCGTCCGTCGGCGAGGGCGCTCGACCGATCGGAAGGTGGGTGCCGTGACCGGTCCGACTCCCGCCGGCTTCGCCGTGGCGGTCAGCCGCGGCGAGGGGACCTGGCGCGTCGAGGCGCTGCCGCCCACCGTGCTCGGCGACCTCTCGGTGCTGCTCGCGGCCCTGCGTTCGCAGCCGCCCGAGGGGGGCCCGTTCGTCGCCGCGGCCGTCGACGACGAGTTCTTCGTCATCGCCCGCATGGACGGCGCCAAGATCGCGCTGCTGCTCTCGGACCTCACCGCCGCCGTCGAGTACCCGCTCGCCGAGCAGGTGCTGGAGCGGCTCGGCGAGGACCCGCCCGAGGACGACGAACTCGACGAGATCTGGCCGATCGGCGACCTGGACCTGCTCGCCGACCTCGGGCTCTCCGAGGAGGACCTCACCGAGATCGTCGACGACCTCGACGCCTACCC
>CAXUNA010000548.1:2766-3013 GCA_964252095.1 uncultured Jatrophihabitans sp.
TGCGCGAGGAGATCGCGGAGCGGCTCGACGTCGCCGAGGGCTACCTCGCCGCCGTCCGGACGGCCGCGCCCGTCCGTCACTGACCCGTGTCGCCCTCTCGTCCCGTGAACCGGCGGTGATCGTCCGGCCGGCCGACGACGCCGCCGTGGTGGCCGCGCTCGGCGCGGCGCGCGCCGCGGACCAGCTCGGCGAGGTGCCGATCGGGGCGGTCGTGGTGTCGCCCGCCGGCGACGTGATCGGTGTCGGG
>CAXUNA010000549.1:0-3010 GCA_964252095.1 uncultured Jatrophihabitans sp.
ACGCCGGCCACCCATCTGCATCCGCGCGAGCTGGGCCGCGTGGCCGGTGGCCGCGGCCGCCTTGCCCCACGGGAGGAACGGTTCCGCGGAGACCGCGATGACGACGTCGTGGTCCGGCTCCGGCACCGTCTCCACACGGTCGGGGTCGGGCAGCTCGGTCGAGCCCTCGAGCTGCAACTTGCCGATGTCGACGGGGATCTCGCCGACGCGGGTCGGCGGGTAGGCGCGGACCTGAGCGGTGCCCTGTGCCACGGTCAGGCCGTCGACGGCCTCCGCCCGGTGCCAGGCGATGCCACGCGCGCGACGGCAGTGCTTGCGGATCCGGCGGTCGGTCCACGAGGTGACGGCGTCGTTCCACTCCCCGCCCGGCAGCGAGCGGGGATCGTCGAGCAGGGCGACGACCGCCCGGGCCGACGCCGTCAGGACGTCGGTGCGGGTGGGCGGGTCGCTCTTCTCGACCCGCGCGACCAGCTGCATCGCCCACGGGTCGACCTCGATCTCCGGCATCACCCCGCCATCCTGCCGGGTGTGGTTCCGAACCAGGATGCGACGCAGGTCGACGCGTCCGGGCCGCCCGCTACGGTCGGATCGTGGCCCTCTTCCGCAAGCGCCGGCCCGCCGGTCCGGCCCGCCGTGTCACCTTCGAGGAGACGGGTGGCGTGCCCGCCGCCGAGGCGGCGCTCGCGGCGCTGAGCCGTGGCGACTGGCGCCCGATCGAGGAGCAGCACGGCCACAGCGCCGACTGGGACACCCGCGGCGCCATCGCGAACGCGCTCGCCGACCTCGATCCGTTCGACGACTGGATCGGGTCGGCCCCGGACAGCGCGCTGGCGTACGAGGTCCGCGGCGCCCAGCTCATCCGCCTGGCGTGGGACGTGCGGGGAGGCGGCAAGGCCGCGACCGTCGCCGCCGACGCCTGGGGTGACTTCTTCGCGATCCTGGAGGCCGCCGAGCAGTCGCTGGTCAGGGCGGCGGAACTCGCACCCGCCGACCCCTACCCGTGGTTCCGGCTGATCTGGACGGCGACCGGCCTCGACGCCCCCGTCGAGCAGCGGCTCGCCCGCTTCACCGCGATGCGCGAGCGCGATCCCGGCTACCTGCACGGCTGGGTCGCGATCACCTCGGTCACGGCGAAGAAGTGGGGCGGCAGCCACGAGCTGATGTTCGACCTCGCCCGCGAGGGCGACCGCACCCTGCCGCCGGGCAGTCCCGGCCGGGTCGGCCTCCTGCAGGCCCACCACGAGCGACGGCTGTACCTCGCCAACTGGGAGGACGACGCCACCGGGGCCGCGGCGTACTACACCCGGCCCGACGTCGTGGCCGAGATCGCGGCCGCGGCCCTGCACAGCGTGCTGTCGCCCGACCACCGCCCCACCGCGTCGACCCGGCTCGCGCAGAGTTGGTTCGCCTACGCGCTGGCCCAGATCGGTGACGCCGACCCGTCCCAACGGGTGCGCGCCGCCGGGTTGTTCACCGCACTCGGCGATCGCGGGATCCCCCCGTGGCCGTGGCAGATCCGGTACGGCGAGGCGCGAGCCGGCGAGGCGTACGCCCGGATCCGTTCCCTCTGCTTCCACGCCGCGGGGATCCCGGAGCCACCGGCCGCCTGACCCGACGCCGTTGGTCACCATGGAGCTCGTGCCGGTCGAGATCGTCCAGTTGCTGGTGTCGTCGGCCCACCACTACGAGGGCCGCCCGGCCGACGGCCCGGCGCCGGCCGTCCCCGGCGAACTCGTCGACGTCGCGGAGGTCCGCGCCGGCCTCGGGCTGGTAGGCGACCGCTACTTCAACAGCCGGGCGCACGCCGACGCCGCGGTGACGTTCATCGCCGCCGAGGCCGTCGCCGACCTGCCCGGGCCGCCCGACCTGTCCACCCTGCGCCGCAACGTCCTGCTCCGTGGCCTCGCCGTCGACGGTCTGGTCGGCCGGGTGCTGACCCTCGACTCCGGCGACGGCCCGGTGCGGTTCCGGGTCAACCGGGCCGCGAACCCGTGCCGCTGGATGGACGTCGTGGTCGGCGACGGCACGTGGAAGGCGATGCGCGGGCACGGCGGGGTGCGGACGACGCCGCTCGACGACGGCGTCCTGCGCGTCGGCCCGGTGGCGGCACGGACCGACTGAGGGTCGTCAGGCGGGCGGCGGCCGGTGCCGGAGCCGGTCGACCCGGTCGGCCACCTGTTCCTCGATCTCCTTCGTCAGCCCCATCGACGGCCCCCCGATGAGCTCCCACGCCCGCGAGATGCCGATGACGAAGCACACGACGACCAGGACCGCGAGGGTGGCGATCCGGCCGTCCTCGTCGGCGCCACCACCGAGGTGCGCGCCGGCGACGATCTGCAGCACGAACACGACCGCGAGGCCCAGCAGGAACGTCACGTCACGCAGGTCCGACCACCGGGGCCGGCGCACCCGGAACAGCGACAGCACGGCCCCGGTCACGAACGCCAGCCCGATCGCCCCCACGGTCACCGCCAACCCGGACAGGCCCTCACCCGGGATCAACGCGAACAGCGACACCAGCAGCGCGTTGCTGAAGGACGTGAGGGCCGCGGCGGCCCGCACCCGGTGGACCTGGGTCTCACCGTGCTCGGCGAGGCGTTCCTGCGACACCGACATCGCGACGAACAGCAGGCCGATCAACGCCCCCGCCACACCGGCGCTCGCCACGAAGAAGTCGTGGAAGTCGTCGGGAACCATCGGGTCATCCTGTCAGGGCGAGTCGGTGGCACCGACGGCGATCGCACGGTCGAGCCATTCCGTCAGCAACCGGCGCTCGGCGGCGGTGAGACCGGGCAGGTGCGGCGCGAGGGCGCGCAGTGCCACGGCCGGGGTGAGGGCGTCCGCCGCCGGTGACTCGGGGGCGTCGGTGACGATGCGGTGCAGCACGGCGTCGAACAGGTCGTCGGCGAGGCCGGGGTCCCGCTGGCCGGCCGGGGTCGCGAGCAGCGTGAGGACGGCCCCGGTGCCGGCCGCCCGGATCAGCTCGACGGCCCGCTCCTCGGTGACACGC
>CAXUNA010000550.1:0-3004 GCA_964252095.1 uncultured Jatrophihabitans sp.
CGGCCGTGCTGGCCTGGACCGAGCGGCTGCAGGTCGGCATCGGGCTGATGCCGGTCCCGCTGCGGAACGTCGCCCTGCTGGCGATGGAGGTCGCCACGATCGAGCGGATGTTCCCCGGCCGGTTCCTGCCGGGCATCGGCCACGGGGTGCTGGACTGGATGGGTCAGGTCGGGGTGCGGGCCGAGTCGCCCCTGACGCTGCTGCGCGAGTACACGACCGCCCTGCGCGATCTGCTGCACGGTGCAACGGTCACCACGGATGGCCGCTACGTGCACCTCGACGCCGTCACGCTGGACTGGCCGGTCGCGACCCCGCCCCCGGTCTACGTCGGCGGCATCAAGCCCAGGACGGTCGCGGCCGCCGCCGAACTGTCCGACGGCGTCATCTTCACCGGAGACACCACACCCGACGAGCTGCGGGGATCGGTGCAGCTGGCCCGGGAGGCGGCGGCCGGTGCCGCCCGCCCGGCTCCTGAGATCACCGTCTTCGTCACGGTCGAGGGTCGACCGTCCGCGGACCGGGTCGCGGCGCGCGTCGCGGAGTTCGTCGACGCCGGCGCGACCCAGGTGGCGCTGCAGCCCGCCGCCGGTGCCGTGCCGGCCGAGGAGTTCGTGGTGTTCGTCGCGCAGGAGGTACGTCCGCTCGTGCCGTAGCGGCTCGCGTCAGGCCGCGTGGTGCGTCGCCGGCTCGGGCGGCCCGCGTCGCCGTCCACCCGGTGGCCACCGCAGCACCAGCCCCACGACGAGCAGCACCACCCCGAGCGGCAACGGCCACCACAGCGTGTGGGCGGTGGCGGGGTCGGTCAGCGCCCGGCGGCCCGTCTCGCGCAGCTCGATCGACGCGCCGGCCGGGTACAGGTGGGCCGCCGTGATCTGTGTCCGGGGGCGCAGGCCCGGCACGTCGACGTAGCACCACACCTTGCTGCCGCGGCCCCCGACGTCGTGGATCACCGTGCACTCGTCCACCCGGGCGGTGACCGACCGGCCGGTGTGGGCGAGCAGCAGGGTCCCGCCGCCGAGGACGATCCCGGCGAGGCCGAAGAACACGAAGGTCGACCAGCTCCGGCGGCCGCGCCGGAGCCGACCCCGACGCGGGGAGGTCCGGCTCCCGCCACCGCTCATGGTGGGCAGGGTGCCCCGTCGCGACGGATCCCGCCTACCGGACGGTTGCCGCCGGTGCGTGATCGGGGGCCGACAGCTCCGCCGGCCGGCGCACCGCGGCGGCGATGAACGCCGAGACCCCGAGGAGCACGGCGACGGCGATGAACGCCTTGAGCAGGGTGAACTGGTCGCCGAGGTGGCCGAGCAGCGGCGGCCCGCCGAGGAAGGCGCAGTAGCCGATCGAGGCGATGACACTGACGCGGGACGCGGCGTGCCGGGGGTCGTCCGCGCCGGCGCTCATGCCCACCGGGAAGCCGAGCGACACCCCGAGGCCCCACAGCACCGTGCCGACGTAGGCGACCGGCGTCGCGCCACCGAAGACGAACACGAGCACGCCGGCGATCGCCACCAGCGCGGTCGCCCGGACCATCGGGACGCGGCCGTAGCGGTCGAGCAGGGCCGGCCCGAACCACCGGCCGGCGGTCATCGACGCGAGGAAGACCGCGAAGCCGAGGGTCCCGAGTGCGGGGGCCGAGCCGTAGTCCTCGGTGACCGCGATGCTGATCCAGTCGTTGCCCGCGCCCTCGGCGAAGGCGAACGACAGCACGAACAGACCGATGAGCAGCGTGCGCGGTTCACGCCAGGCGGCGAGCGCCGAGCGCTTCGGCGTCACCGAACCGTCGGCCTCGGTCTCGACGTGGTCGGCGAGGTACCCGCGCAACCCGATCGGCACGAGCACCACGATGACGACGGCCGTCCCGATCAGGTGCGCCGTGACGGGCACGTGCAGCAGCACCATGAGCGCGCCGAGCAGCGCGCCGGTGACCGTGCCGAGGCTCCAGCCGGCGTGGAACCGCGGCATGATCGCCTTGCCCAGACGGCTCTCGACGAGGGCGCCCTGCACGTTCATCGCGACGTCCCACGCGCCGTTCGCGAAGCCGAAGACGAACAGGCCCACCGCGACCATGGGGACGCCGACGAGGTAGCCGAGTGCGGCCACGACGAAGCCGACCGCCATCAGCACCGACATCACCAGCACGGTGTGGCGCGATCCGAGACGGGCGATCACCTTGCCCGCCGACGGCAGTGCGACGACCGAGCCCGCGGCGATCGCGAGCAGCAGGCTGCCCATGTCGCCGTTGCTCAGACCGAGGTGGTCCTTCACCTGCGGGATGCGCGAAGCCCAGTTGGCGAAAGCGAAACCCGACGTCGCGAAGACGAGGTAGGTCGACAGCACGGCACGCCGCACGACGGGGTCGGTGTTGCTCTGTGCAAGGGAAGGAGACGTTCTCACTGTTGGCTCCTGGAACGACGGGGGAACGAGGGGGTGGGACCGACGGCGCGGTCGACGATCGCGCGGGTGTCCGCGCGGGTGGCCGGTGCGGTCGAGAGGATCTTGTGCATGACGAGGCCCTCGACGAGGGCGTCGACGCCGCGTGCGGTGACCGGGTCGACGTGGCGCTCGAGCACCGCCCGGCTGCTGCGCATCCAGGTCTCGGTGATCGCGCGCAGGGCCGGATCGCGCAGTGCCGCCAGGTAGAGCTCGTAGGTGACCGCCCAGTCGTCGTGGTCGCCGCCGGCGTCGTCGTGCACGAGCGCGGTGACGGCGTCGACCAGCGCGGCCCGGTCGGCGACCCCGGCGAACTGCGACTCGTACCGGGCCGACATCCGCTCGGACAGCCGTTGCCACGCCTGCGCGCGCAGGTCGTCGAGGCTCGCGAAGTGGTAGGTCAGCGAGCCGAGCGGGACGTCGGCCTCGACCGCGACCAGCCGGTGCGTCGTGCCCGCGACACCGTGCCGCGCCATGACCCGCAGGGCGGCGTCGACGATCCGGTCCTTGCGGCCCGGGTCGAACCGGCGCGCCCGGCGGCCGGGCTCCGCGGCGGCGGCCGTCACCGCGGCAC
>CAXUNA010000551.1:0-2991 GCA_964252095.1 uncultured Jatrophihabitans sp.
GACCTCGACGGCCGGGCCCGCGGCGCTCGCGGCGATCGGCGCCCGGCTGGGCCGGTGGACGTGAACCGGTGGGGCCCGGGGCGTGGGACGGAATGTCGGGAAACCGGGCGCCGTTCCCACCTCTGCTCGGTACGATCGACATGAACCCTTCCCGTCCGGGAAGACCCGTCCTCGGGAAGTGGAGTACGCAGGCGTCGATGGCGTCACCCATGCAACCGTCACCGCAGTCCCGCGCCGACACCGCGCGTGTGACCACCAGTTTCCCGGTCGACCCCGAGGTCTCCATGGTCGCGCTGCTCGGATCCCGCGACGAGGTCCTCACCGCGATCGAGCAGGCCGTCGCGAGCGACGTCCACGTGCGCGGCAACGAGGTCACCCTGACCGGGGCCGCCTCCGACAACGCGATGGCCGTCCGGCTGGTCGAGGAGTTGATCGTGCTCGTCCGCAAGGGCCAGCCGGTCACGCCGGACAACGTCCGGCAGACCCTCGCGATGCTCACCGCCGACACCACGTCGCGCCCGGCCGACGTGCTGACGATGAACATCCTGTCGCGGCGCGGCAAGAGCATCCGGCCCAAGACGCTGAACCAGAAGGCGTACGTCGACGCCATCGACACCCACACCGTCACGTTCGGCATCGGTCCGGCCGGTACCGGCAAGACCTACCTCGCGGTCGCCAAGGCGGTCCAGTCGCTGCAGGCCAAGCAGGTCAACCGGATCATCCTGACCCGCCCGGCCGTCGAGGCGGGGGAGCGGCTGGGGTTCCTGCCCGGCACGCTCAACGACAAGATCGACCCGTACCTGCGACCCCTCATGGACGCCCTGCACGACATGCTCGACCCGGACTCGGTGCCGCGACTGTTGCAGGCGGGAACGATCGAGGTGGCGCCGCTCGCGTACATGCGCGGGCGGTCGCTCAACGGCGCGTTCATCATCCTCGACGAGGCGCAGAACACCACGCCCGAGCAGATGAAGATGTTCCTGACCCGGCTGGGGTTCGAGTCCAAGATGGTCGTCACCGGTGACGTCACGCAGATCGACCTCCCCGGCGGCACCCAGAGCGGCCTGCGGGTCGTGCGCGACATCCTCGCCGACGTCGACGACATCCACTTCTCGGTGATGGGCAAGGGTGACGTCGTCCGTCACCGGCTGGTCGGCGAGATCGTCGACGCCTACGAGCGGCACGACGACGCCCGCGAGGCTGCCGCCGCGAACGGTGCACCAGGCAACCGTCCGCACCGCCACGCCTGACACAGGAGCATCCCCGTGGGCATCGAGATCAACAACGAGTCGGGCGCCGACGTCGACGAACCCGCGCTGGCCCAGCTGTCGCGCTTCGTGCTCGACGAGATGGGCGTGAACCCGCAGGCGGAGTTGTCGATCGTCCTGCTCGATCCCGACGCCATGGCCGCGTTGCACGAGCAGTGGATGGACCTGGCCGGCCCCACCGACGTCATGGCGTTCCCGATGGACGTCGACAACGCCCCGCCGCTCGCCGAACCGCCGGGTCCCGCGGGGCTCGGGCCGGATCACGACCCCGAGCCGGATTCCATGCTCGGCGACGTCGTGCTGTGTCCTGTCGTCGCCGGGGAGCAGGCGACCGAGGCCGGCCACAGCACGGCGTCGGAGCTCACCCTGCTCACGACCCACGGGATCCTGCACCTGCTCGGCTACGACCACGGCGACGCCGCGGAGGAGAAGGAGATGTTCGACCTGCAGGCCTCGCTCGTCTCGGCCTGGGTCGCGAAGACCGGCCGGGAGCCGGTGCGCACGCCGTTGCCGGGCACCGGGGGGCAGAAACGTGGCTGACCCCGCCAGACCCGGGGCCGGACGCCGATGACCAGCGCGGACATCGTCGCGCTGGTCGCCGGCAGCGTCGCCGCGGTCGACGCCGCGCTGTCGTGGGTGTCGGTCGCGCGGGTCGAGGACATGCGCCGCGAGGGCCGTCCCGGTGCCCGCGCGCTCGCGCTCATCGTCCGGGACCGCGCCCGCTACACCAATCTGCTGCTGCTGTTGCGGCTGATCTGCGAGCTCACCTCCACCGTGCTGGTGACGATCGTGGTGCGGCGCGAACTCGGCGGCGAGTGGTGGATCGCCACGCTGACCGTCGCCGCCATGGTGTTCACCAGCTACGTGCTGGTCGGGGTCGGGCCGCGCACGCTCGGCCGGCAGCACCCGTACGCCATCGCGTTGCGTACGGCGACGATCGTCCGGGTGCTCGGCTCGGTCCTGAACCCGTTGGCCTCGCTGCTGGTCCTCGTCGGCAACGCCGTCACCCCCGGCCGCGGTTTCCGCGACGGTCCGTTCAGCTCGGAGATCGAGCTGCGGGAGCTGGTCGACCTCGCCGAGGCGAGCGGGGTGGTCGAGGAAGCCGAACGCGAGATGATCCAGTCGGTGTTCGGGCTCGGCGACACCATCGCGCGCGAGGTCATGGTCCCGCGGACCGAGATGGTCTGGATCGAGCGCGACAAGCACGTGCCGCAGGCCCTCGCGCTCGCGCTGCGCAGCGGCTTCTCGCGGATCCCGGTGGTCGGCGAGCACGTCGACGACGTCGTCGGCGTCGTCTACCTCAAGGACCTCGCCCGGCTCGCGCAGGACCAGGACCACGCGGCCGGGACCTCGGTCGTCGACGTCATGCGGCCGCCGGCGTTCGTCCCGGAGACCAAGGACATCGACGCGTTGCTGCGCGAGATGCAGGCGAGCCGCACCCACCTCGCGATCGTCATCGACGAGTACGGCGGCACCGCGGGGCTGATCACCATCGAGGACATCGTCGAGGAGATCGTCGGGGAGATCACCGACGAGTACGACGTCGAGATCGCGCCCGTCACCGAGCTGCCCGACGGCTCGGCACGGGTCGTGGCGCGGCTCTCGGTCGACGACCTGCAGGAGCTGTTCGACGTCGAGTGGCCCGAGCGCGACGACGACGTCGAGACCGTCGGCGGCCTGCTCGCCGAGGCGCTCGGACGCGTCCCCATCCCGGGCGCCGAGG
>CAXUNA010000552.1:0-2987 GCA_964252095.1 uncultured Jatrophihabitans sp.
GCGGGGATGCGGCCGCGCCAGCCGGCCGCCAGGTCCGGCACGGAGGCCGAGGGGTCGCCCGCCGTCCACTCGCCGAGATCCTTGCGGGCGGTGTGCTGGAACGCCATGGCCAGCCCGTCGAGGTGGGCGAGCAGGGTGGCGACGTCGTAGTTCCCGCAGGGCGTCGGGCGGTCGAGGTCGGCGTCGGAGACCCCGGCGACGAGGTCGGCGGTCGCCGCCGCGGCAGGGGTGAGATCGGGCCGGTGTGGTGACGGTGCTCCCATGCCCGCATCGTGCCCGACCGGCGGGCACACTGAGCGCTGTGAGTTCCGAGCAGTCCACGTCGCCGTCGCCCGAGGCCGCCTCCGACCTGGCCGGTGACGGCCCCGCCGAGACCGCTCCGTCGGCGACCGAGCCCACCGACTCCGATTCCGCAGGGGACCCGACGCAGTCGGGCGGCCGGGCCCCCCCCGCCGGCCAGCCCCCCGGGGCGGGGGGCCGCCCCGGCGGCGCGGGGGGGGGGGGGGTCGTAGGCCGCGGGCCCCCCCCCCCGGGGGGGCGGCCGGGCCCACCCGGCCGTCAAGCACGCCGGGACGGTCGGCCTCGCCGTCGGCGCGCTGGGCGTCGTGTTCGGCGACATCGGCACCAGCCCGCTCTACGCGCTGAAGACGGTGTTCTCGATCGACGACGGCGCGGTCCGGGCGACGCCGTCCGACGTCTACGGCGTCATCTCGCTGGTCTTCTGGTCGATCACGGTCGTGGTCTCCATCAAGTACGTGCTGTTCATCCTGCGGGCCGACAACGACGGCGAGGGCGGGATCATGGCGCTCGCCGCGCTCGTGCGGCGCGGCAAGAACGTCGACGCGGAGGGAAAGGTCAAGCGGAGCAGAGCGAAACTCGTCGCGGTGTCGATGTTCCTCGGCGTGCTCGGGGCGTCGCTGTTCTACGGCGACAGCATCATCACGCCGGCGATCTCGGTGCTGTCGGCGGTCGAGGGCATCGAGATCGCGGCGCCGAGCCTCACCGACGTCGTGCTGCCGATCGGGATCGCCGTGCTCGTCGTGTTGTTCCTGGTGCAACGGTTCGGCACCCACCAGGTCGGTCGGCTGTTCGGGCCGGTGATGATCCTGTGGTTCGTCACCCTCGGTGTCGCCGGCATCCCGCACATCGTCGACGGTCCCGGCATCCTGCGCGGCCTCTCGCCGTCGTACCTGTTCCTGTTCGTCGCCGACCATCCCTACATTGCGTTCGTCGCGATGGGGGCGGTCGTCCTGGTCATCACCGGGGCCGAGGCGCTCTACGCCGACATGGGCCACTTCGGCCGGCCGCCGATCCGGCGTGCGTGGTTCGTGCTCGTCTTCCCGGCGCTGACGCTCAACTACCTCGGCCAGGGCGCGCTGATCCTCGACCGGCCGTCGGCGGTGTCGAACCCCTTCTACCTGATGATGCCGTCGTGGGCGCAGATCCCGATGGTCGTGCTCTCGACGCTCGCCACCCTCATCGCGAGCCAGGCCGTCATCTCCGGGGCGTTCTCCGTGAGCCGCCAGGCCGTCCGGCTCGGCTTCCTGCCGCTCATCACGGTCAAGCACACCTCGCAGCGCGAGAGCGGCCAGATCTACGTCCCGGCCGTGAACTGGCTGCTCTTCGGCGGCGTGCTGATCCTCATCGTCACGTTCCAGTCGTCGGAGAAGCTCGCCACGGCCTACGGTCTCGCGGTCACCGGCACCCTGATCCTCACGACCACGCTGTTCCTCGTCGTCGCGGCCACCCAGTGGGGTTGGAAGGTGTGGCAGCTGGTGCTCACCGCCGTCGTGTTCGGCGGTCTCGAGCTGATGTTCTTCGCGGCGAACCTCACCAAGGTGGTCCACGGTGGGTGGCTCCCGCTGTTGGTCGCGATCGTGGTCGTGACGGTGATGACGACCTGGCAGCGCGGCCGGCAGATCATCACCGGCCGCCGCAACGACCTCGAGGGGTCACTGCAGGACTTCGTCGAGCACCTGCAGGTCGTGCCGTGCCGGCGGGTGCCGGGCACCGCGGTGTTCCCGCACCCCACGAAGGCGACGACGCCGCTCGCGCTCCGGGAGAACTTCGAGTTCAACCACGTGCTGCACGAGCACGTCGTCATCGTGTCGGTGCTGCCGGAGAACATCCCGCACGTCCCGGTGTCCGAACGGCTGTCGGTCGACAACCTCGACGACGTGAGCGACGGGATCGTCCACGTGTCGATGCGGTTCGGATTCCAGGACGAGCAGGACATCCCGGCGATGCTGCGGCTCGCCAACGGCAGCGCCGACGAGCTCGACATCGACGTCGACGGCGCCTACTTCTTCCTGTCGCGCATCTCGATCCAGGAGGGCGACGACGACTCGATGCCGCGCTGGCGCAAGAAGCTGTTCGTCGGCCTCGCGCACAACGCGGCGAACCCGGCCGAGTACTTCCAGCTGCCCGACGACCGCACGGTCGTCATGGGGGCGCACGTCGACCTCTGAGCCGATCGGGTCAGAGGGTGTGCGGCACCCCGGCCATCGCGCACCGGCCGTCGCAGCTGATCCGCGAACGCGTCCACGGCGTGTGCGAGCCGTCGGAGTGCTCGGTCCGCCACTCGTGGACCCGCAGCGTGCGCTGGCAGGTGGGACAGAGACGGGAATCGTCCAGGAGCGTGCGGTTGACGTGGGCCATGCGGCTGACTGTCCTCGCATCCGGCGCCGCTGGACACCGGCGTGACCACGTTTCCGCCGTTGCGGCGGCCCGAGAGCGTTTCCACCGCGGATGCGCAGGAATTGCACAGTCGACCCTGTGTGACGGCGCTCATGCTGGAGGTGGCGTCCAGAGCTGGACGTATCCCGGCCGTCAGGAGACAGCATGACCGCGACACTGGACCGCACCGACCTCGACCGCACCCGGTTCTTCATCGACAACGAGTGGGTGGAGCCGCGCGGCACCGAGACCCACCGCGCCCTCGAGGCGGCCACCGGCGAGGCGCTGGGCACGGCCGCGCTGGGCACCGA
>CAXUNA010000553.1:0-2984 GCA_964252095.1 uncultured Jatrophihabitans sp.
GCCGCGGCCGAGCCCGCCCTTGCCGGCGCCGCCGGGCCGGTTGCGTGCCGTCGCGCTCACTGCTGCTCCCCGTCGTCGCCACTGTCGGATCCACCCGGACCGGCCGAACCGTCGCGCTCGCCGGCCGGCCGGGCGGTGGTCGCACGCAACGCGATCTCCCGCGCCGCCTGCAGGTAGCCGACCGCCCCCCGCGAGCCCGGGTCGTACGTCATCACCGTCTGCCCGAACCCCGGGGCCTCGGACACCCGCACGTTGCGCGGGATGACGGCTTCCACCACGACGTCGCCGAAGTGGGTGCGGACCTCGTTCGCGACCTGGTCGGCGAGGCGGGTGCGGCTGTCGTACATCGTCAGCAGCACCGTGCTGACGGCGAGATCGGGGTTGAGGTGCGCCTGCACCAGCTCGACGGTGTTGAGCAGTTGGGCGAGACCCTCGAGAGCGTAGTACTCGCACTGGATCGGGATGAGCAGCTCCCGACCGGCCACCAACGCGTTGAGCGTCAGCAGACCGAGCGACGGCGGGCAGTCGATGAGCACGTAGTCGAGCCGGTCGTCCCCGGTCCGCTGCTCGAGCAGCGTCTCCAGGGCCCGGCGGACGCGGAACTCCCGCGCCACCGCTGCGGTGAGCTCGATGTCGGCCCCGGCGAGGTCGATGGTGGCCGGCACGCAGGTCAACGTCGGCCCGATCTGCTCCGACACCGAGCCGACGTCGGCCAGGGCCTTGCCGCCGAGCAGGACGTCGTAGATCGACGGACTCCCGACCGCATGCTCGATGCCGAGGGCGGTACTGGCATTGCCTTGCGGATCCAGGTCGATGACCAGCACCCGCAACCCGTGCTGGGCGAGGGCGGCGGCCACGTTCACCGTGGTCGTCGTCTTGCCGACGCCACCCTTCTGGTTGGCGACCGTGATGACACGGGTCGCCACCGGACGTGGCCAGACCTCCTGCCGGACGTTGCGGACCTCGACCGCCTGGCGGGCCTCGCGCGCGATCGGACTGTCGGCGAAGTCGTCCTCGTCGTCCGTTTCACGTGAAACAGCGCCAGTCGAGCCCGGCAGTCCGCCGTCCGTCGTTTCACGTGAAACAGGTTCGGGGGACACAGCGGGCTGCGGCGTGGGTTCGAAGGTGTCGGTCACGGCTTGGTCCTCCCTCCACGCGAGCTCGTTCCACGTGAAACATCTCGTCGAGTGGGGCGTCGCGGGGGCTCCCGGCGGCGGAGCTCCACGACCGTCGTGGTCTGGCCGCCGAACTCCAGGTCGTGCACGTCGGTCACCACCGCGCCCGCGCGACGCACCTGGTCCCGGCCCTCGGCGACCTCGTCGCGCGCCCGGGAGCCCTTCACTGCGAGCACTGTGCCAGTGTCGGACACCAGCGGCAAACACCACCGCACCAGCTGGGGCAGCGCGGCCAACGCGCGGGAGAGTGCGACGTCCGCCGTCCCGATCTGCGCCCGGACGGCTGCGTCCTCGACCCGGCCGGTGACGACCCGGACGCGGTCCCCGAGGCCCAGGACATCGACCGCCTCGGACAGGAACGTCGTCCGACGGGCCGTGGCGTCGACCAGGATCGTGCGCACGTCGGAACGCAGGATCGCGATCACCAGGCCGGGCAGACCGGCCCCGGTGCCGACGTCGA
Organism: uncultured Jatrophihabitans sp.; assembly: GCA_964252095.1. Classification (GTDB taxonomy): domain Bacteria; phylum Actinomycetota; class Actinomycetes; order Mycobacteriales; family Jatrophihabitantaceae; genus CAXUNA01. The sequence goes on from CAXUNA010000553.1 coordinate 1,636, forward strand.
CCACCGACGCCTCCTCCGGGACCAACGACGTGACCGCAGCCGAGTTGACCAGGTGCCGGTCCCACAGCCGCGGGACCTCCCGCGGTCCGAGCAGCCCCCGCTCGATCCCCGGCCCGGCCAACAGCTCGGCGTACCGCACCAGGTCCGGCAGTGCCGGGCCGAACAGTTCCGAGGCGTCGGGTGGAGGCGGTGGTGCGGGAGTCGGTCCGGAGGTACCGGTCACGGGGTGGGTGGTCGTGCTCAGCCGGCGTCGGGCAGAACGACGACCCGGCGCGACGGCTCCTCGCCCTCGGACTCCGAGCGCACGCCGTCGATCGTCGCGATCGCGTCGTGCACGACCTTGCGCTCGAACGGGTTCATCGGCGACAGACGCACGGCCTCGCCGTCGGCGACGACCTTCTCCGCCGTTCCGGAGGCGAGCTCCTGCAGCTGCTGACGCCGCTGCGCGCGGTGACCACCGATGTCGAGCATCAGGCGGCTGCGGGTGCCGGTCTTCTGGGCGACGGCCAGCCGGGTCAGTTCCTGCAGCGCGTCGAGGGTCTCCCCCCGCGGGCCGACCAGGGCGCCGAGGTCCTCGCCCTCGATCGACACCACGGCCCGGTCGTTCTCGACGTCGAGGTCGATGTCGCCGTCGTAGTCGACGATATCGAGCAGGACCTCGAGGTAGTCGGCCGCGATGTCACCCTCCTGCACCAGCAGGGAGCCTCGACCGCCGCCCTCGCCGGACTCGCCGGCCTCGACGTCGCCGGTCTCGGCGTCACCGGTCTCGGCGTCGCCGGTCTCGGCAGTGGTCTCGGCGTCGGTGGTGGTCTCCGCGACCGTCACCGGCTCGGTGTCCGTGGGGTCGTCATCGGTGCCGAGCTGCTCGGCGGGTGCATCGGTCATCTGTCAGGACACCTCTCCGGCCTTCGTGGCCGTCCGGTCCCACGCCGAGAAGGCATGGGACGACATTCGTCGATCGGGGCCGTGGCCCCGCAAGGGGGAACCGCTGGGCTCAGCGGCGTTTCTTCGCCTGGCCGGGCTTGCGGCCGGGCTGGGGTCGGTTCGTGGCGCCGCTGTTCGCGGCGGGCCGGCCGGTCGCCGGTTTCTGTCCGGGCTTCGGGGCGCCGGACTTCGCGGACCCGTTGGATCCACCGGCGGGCCGGCTGCCGTTGGCCGTCCCGGTGGAGCCACCGGTAGCGGGCTCGGACTTGGTGAGATCCGGGCCGACACCGGCGGCACGGTTGCGGTTCGGCTTCTGCCCGGGCTTGGGCGCGAGCGCGCGTCCCGCCTGCCCGGCACCCGCGGCGGCCGCTGCCGCCGCGGCCTCGGTCGGCGTGTTCGGGTGGAACTTGTTGATGTAGAACTGC
>CAXUNA010000554.1:0-2983 GCA_964252095.1 uncultured Jatrophihabitans sp.
GATCCGGGCCGCGGTCGTGATCCCGGCGTACCGGGCCAGGGCGGCTCTCGGCGTCGTCGTCACCGGTTCGACCAGTGATGGGGTCATGGGTCCACCTTGCCCCGATCTGCGTCACCGGTCAAACTGGTGACGTGACCCCACCGCCCGTCCCGCTGCTCGCCGACCACCCGGCGCTGGACCTCGTCGGCACGGTGTCCGAGCGGACGTCGTTGCACCTCGAGCACCTGACCACGCCGACCGACCTCGACGACTTCCTCGTACGCGCGGGCGTCGTCGACGCGTCACCACACGCGGACGCGGCCGATCTCGCCACGGCGGTCGAGGTCCGCGAGGCGCTGTACGCGCTGCTGCGCGCGGCGACCGCCGGCGGCGCCGCACTGCCCCGTCAGGCCCTCGGCGTCGTCAACACGGCAGCGGCGGCCCCGCCGGTCACGCCGCGACTGTCGGCCGCGGGGACCGTGACCCGTCGCGGCGACGTCCGGGCGGCGCTGTCGAGCGTCGCGCGGTCCGCCCTGGACCTGCTCGGCGGCGACGACCTCTCCCGCCTGCGGTGGTGCGCCGACGACACCTGCACCCACCCGTTCCTCGACCGGTCACGAGCGGGGCGGCGCCGCTGGTGCGGCATGACCGGCTGCGGCGACCGGGCGAAGGCCCGCGCCTACCGCGCGCGGAAACGGAGCGGGTGACGGCTCGTCACCCGCTGCAGAAGTTGCGTTCCGAGAGGTTCACCGCGAGACGACGGGCGGAGCTCAGCGGGGCTCAGCGGCCCTCGGCGAGCCAGTCGAGTCCGACCTTCATCTCGATCCGCAGCGACCGGACGATCTGCTTCACGACCTCGGGTTCGATCACCCGGCCGACCATCGGCACCTTGACCTTCACCTCGCCCGCGACCACCTCGGTGCTGCCGGTGTCGGTGGGGGTGATGCTGGCGTCGGCCGTCATCGCGATGGGCTTGCCGGGGAACTCGACAGTGATGTCCGCCCGGCTGACACCCCCGGGATCCGGGGCGTACCAGCGTTCGGTCTGCACGATCCGGACCTTGTCGCCGAGGATCTTCGCCGCCGGCCCGGGCAGGCCGCGCATCGGCACCTGACGGTCCAGGACGACCGTGGTGGCCTCGTCCTGCTCCTCGATCGTCACGGTGAAGTCCACCGCGCCGGCCTTCCGGCACCCCTCCTCGCGCACCCACTGGTCCAGGTGGGCGCCGTACGCGTCGACGACGGCGTTGTCCGACGTCCACGTCTCCTCGAGCCGCATGACCGCGATTGTGCGGTACCAGCGGTAACAGGTCCACCCCGGGTTTGGCCGCGCGCTGCCCGTTTCAGCGAGCCGACCGCGGTGAGCTCCGCATAAGCTCCCCCGCGTGGTGCAGCTGCCCGAGACCGTGTCGCGGCAGACCGTCGCACCCGCTCGCGCCATGACAGGACTCCCACCGTCGCTCTCCGGTTCCCGGGGAGCGGAGCGTTCCGACGACCGCGAGGCGCTGCTCCGGCTCGCCGAGGCGACCGCCTCGACCCGCGACCTGCGCAGCATCCTGCAGGCGGTGACCGACGCCGGGACGCAGCTGGCCGGGGCCGAGTTCGGCGCCTTCTTCTACAACGCGGTCGACGACAACGGTGAGAGCTACCGCCTGAACGTCCTGTCCGGCGCCGAGGCGGATCACTTCCGCACGATGCCCGCCCCCCGCATCACCCCGCTGTTCGAGCCGACCTTCAGCGGCCGCGGCACCATCCGGGTCGACGACGTCACCGCCGACTCCCGCCACGGCGCGTTCCCCCGCGGTCACCTGCCGGTCCGCAGCTACCTCGCGACGCCCGTCACCTCGAGCACCGGCGAGGTCTTCGGCGCGCTGCTGTTCGGCCACCGCGAGGTCGGCCGGTTCGACGCCGGCATCGAACGCGTCATCCGCTCGGTCGCGAGCCAGGCCGCGATCGCGCTCGAGAACGCGCGGTTGTTCGAGGCCGAGCAGAACGCGCGGCTCCAGGCCGAGCAGACCACCGCCCGTCTCGCCGTCCTGCAGCAGCTCACGGCGGCACTAGCCGCCGCCGTCACCGAGAACGACGTGCTCGACGTCCTCGTCCGTGACGTCGTCGCCCCGCTGGGCGCGTCGACCGTGCGGGTGTACCTCGGCGACGTCGACGACTGGCGGTTGGTCGGCTGGCGGGGTGTCCCGGGCTCGACCCCCATGCCGCCCCCGGCCGATCTCCCGCCGCCGATCCTGCGCGCGATGCGGACCGGGCAGCCGGTCGCCCGCCCCACCACCGTCGACCCGGGCGACATCCCGCAGCTGGTCCGCAGCGGTGACTGCGTCGTGCGGGCGAGCCTGTGCCTGCCGCTCGTCACGCAGTCCGGTGTGCTCGGCGCCATCGGCCTGATCTGGACCACCGAGCGCGAGTTCGAGGGCGTCGAGATCGAGATGCTGTCGGTGAGCACCCGACAGCTGGCCGCCACGCTGGAGCGGGTGCGGTTGTTCGAGGCCGAGCGCGAGGCCCGCCGCCAGCTGTCGGCGAGCGTCGCGACCCTCACCAACGTCGCGCAGACGCTGCAACGGTCGCTGCTGCCGCGCGAACTGCCGGTGGTCGACGAGGTGTCGGTCGCGGTGCGGTACCTGCCCGGCGCGGACGACGTCGAGGTCGGGGGCGACTGGTACGACGTCGTGGCCACCGACACCGGCGCGATCTTCGTCATCGGCGACGTCCAGGGGCACAGCCTGCAGGCGGCGGCGCTCATGGGCCAGCTGCGCACCGGCCTGCACGCCTACCTCGCGGAGGGCCACGAACTCGACGTCGCGGTCGGGCGCGCCAACAAGCTGCTCGCCGAGCTCGACCCGAACGTCATGGCCACCTGCTGCGTCGCCGAACTCGACGTCGCGGCCGGCCGGTTGCGCGTCGTGCGGGCAGGTCACCCGCGCCCCGTGGTCCGCCGCGCCGACGGCCGGGTCACGCAGGTCGACGCCGCGGTCGGCGTGCCGCTGGGCGTGCTC
>CAXUNA010000555.1:0-2979 GCA_964252095.1 uncultured Jatrophihabitans sp.
GTACTGGGACTGGCAGGGCCAGCACGTCGAGGTGCCCGCCGCGACGGTGACGGCGGTGCTCGCCGCGCTCGGTGTCGACGCCACGAACCCGACCGCCGCCCTCGACGGGCTGTGGCGGCGCGAGTGGGAGCAGATGCTGCCGCCGTGCGTCGTGACGCGGGCGGGGGAGCCGGTGGCGGTGCCGGTCTTCGCCACCGCGGGGGACGTGGTGCGGGCGTGGGTCGACCTCGAGGACGGCGGCGCCTGGCACGGCCTCACCGCCACCACCGGTTCCGAACCCGACCGGGAGCTCGACGGCCGCTGGGTCACGCGCACCGAGGTGACGCTGCCCGCCGACCTGCCGCTCGGCTACCACGTGCTCCAGGTGCGCGCCGGGAGCGGTGGCAGCGAGACGACCCTGGTGGTGACGCCCGCCTGGCTCGGGGTGCCGGAGCGGGTGCACCGCGGCCGGGCCTGGGGCCTCGCCACGCAGCTGTACAGCGTGCGGTCGGCGGGCTCGTGGGGCGTCGGCGACCTGACCGACCTCGCCGATCTCGCGACCTGGGCGGGCGACGTGCACGGCGCGGGCTTCGTGCTGGTGAACCCGCTGCACGCCGCGGAGCCGTCCCCACCCGTCGAGCCGTCGCCCTACCTGCCGGCCACCCGTCGGTTCGCGAACCCGTTGTACCTGCGGGTCGAGGCCGTTCCGGAGTACGCGCAGCTCGACGCCTCGCAGCGGGCCGAGATCGACGCGCTGCGGCAACGGGTGCACCGTGCAACGGACGGGCTCGACCGGATCGACCGTGACCCGTCGTGGGCGGCGAAGCGGCAGGCGCTGCGACTGGTGTACGCCGCCGGACGCCGCCCGGCGCGGCAGATCGCGTTCGACGCCTACCGCGACCGCGAGGGTGACGGCCTCGTCGACTTCGCGACCTGGTGCGCGCTGGCCGATCGCCACGGACCCGACCGCCGCACGTGGCCCGTGGAGCTGCGTCACCCCGCGTCCGACGCGGTCGGGGTGTTCCGTGCGGCGGAGGCGGCGGACGTCGAGTTCCACAGCTGGCTGCAGTGGCAGCTGGACGACCAGCTCGGCGCGGCGCAGGACGCGACCCGACGGGCCGGGATGTCGTTGGGCGTGGTCCACGACCTCGCGGTCGGTGTCAGCCCGGCCGGTGCCGACGCCTGGGCCCTGCAGGACGTGCTCGCCGGCGGTGTCACGGTCGGCGCGCCCCCGGACGCCTACAACCAGCTCGGCCAGGACTGGAACCAGCCGCCGTGGCGGCCGGACCAGTTGGCATCGTTGTCGTATGCACCGTTCCGGTCGATGGTCGCGACGGTGCTGCGGCACGCCGGCGGGGTCCGCGTCGACCACGTGCTCGGCCTGTTCCGGTTGTGGTGGATCCCCACGGGCGGTGCGCCCACCGCCGGGACGTACGTGCGGTACGACCACGAGGCGATGGTCGGCATCCTCGCGCTCGAGGCGCACCGCGCAGGTGCGGTCGTCGTCGGTGAGGACCTCGGGACGGTCGAGCCGTGGGTCCGGGACTACTTGCGCCAGCGGGGGATCCTCGGCACGTCGGTGCTGTGGTTCGAGGGCGACTACGGGCCCGGCGGCACGGGTGGGCCGTTGCCCGCCGAGCGGTGGCGCGAGTTCTGCCTGGCGAGCGTCACCACCCACGACCTCCCGCCGACCGCCGCCTACCTCGCGGGCGACCACATCCGGCTGCGGGAGTCGCTCGGCCTGCTGACGCGGCCGGTCGCCGAGGAACAGGCGGAGGACGACGCCGCCCGGACGGCCTGGTTCGACGAGTTGCACCGCGCGGGGCTGCCCGCCGCGGACGACGACGAGGTCGCGACGGTCACCTCGCTGCACCGCTACCTGCTGCGCACGCCGTCCCGGCTGCTGGTGGTCTCGCTGACCGACGCCGTCGGCGACCGGCGCACGCAGAACCAACCCGGCACCGACGGCACGCAGTACCCCAACTGGCAGGTCCCGCTCTCCCGCCCCGACGGCGCGCCGATGACGCTCGAGCAGGTGTTCACCGATCCCCGCGCCGCAGCGCTGCTCGAGGCGGTCCGCGACAGCTGACGCACCGAGCGGGGAGGATGAGCGCATGGCGTCGGCGGGGAACGGGCGACGCGTCGTGGCGATCGTGCCGGCGCGGGCCGGATCGGTGGGGTTCCCCGGAAAGAACCTCGAGACCTTCCTCAGGCGGCCGCTGGTCGCGCACGCGGTGGCGACGGCCCGGGCCGCGGGCATCGAGGAGATCGTCTGCACCACGGACGGTCCGGAGATCGCGGCCGCGGCGAAGGCCGAGGGCGCCGAGGTGGTGGACCGTCCGGCCGAACTCGCGACGGCCACCGCCCACCTGCTCGACGCGTTGCTGCACGCGGCCGACGTGCTGGGCCTGCCGGACGAGACCGTGGTCGCACTGCTGGCTCCGACGTCACCGCTTCGGACCCCGGCCGACGTCGTCGAGGCGGTGGACCTGTTGGACCGGGGCGCGGGCTCGGTCGTCCAGGTGACGCCGCAACGCACCCAGCACCCGTGGAAGAGCGTGGTCGAGGTCGGCGGCACGCTCGCGCCCGTCCGCTCGTGGGCCGATCTCGAGGCGCCGCGCCAGTCGCTGCCGACGGCGTTCCGCGTCACCGGCGGGCTCTACCTCGCCCGCGCCGGCGACCTGCGCGACCAACTGCGGTTCTTCGTGCCGGCGGTCGTGCCGCAGGTGGTGCCGCGGGAGCGCGCCACCGACGTCGACACCGCCGCCGACCTGCGTGCCGCGCGCGACACCGCCACCGAACTCGGGATGACGCCACCCGCCTGAACCGGCCACCGCGCGTCGATCGACCCGGACCCCGGTCGCGTCAGGCCTCGAGCAGCGCGATCTCCTCGTCCCCGTACGGGTCCCGGATGCCGTCGGCCGCGAGTTCGGCCCGCAGTGAACGCTGGAGGCCCAACCCCTCGTAACTCTGGTAACGGCAGTAGGCGACGATCGACGG
>CAXUNA010000556.1:0-2979 GCA_964252095.1 uncultured Jatrophihabitans sp.
GACCACCCGCGGACCGGGCGTCGGCACGGCCCGCAGGCTCCAGATCCGCCGACGTTCGTCGAGGGCGTGCATCACGGCGCGGGCGAGCAGCGGCAGCAGAGCGTGGGTCGCCTCGCCGTGCGGGATCGGGCGGGCCGACCAGAGATCGAGGCTACCGAGGACGCCGCCGTTCGGGGTCAACAGCGTCGCGCCGGCCCACGCGCCGGACCGGGGTCGCGCGGCCGCCGTGTCGTCGAAGGTGTCCGCGAGGTTCACGAGACTGTGGAAGCGGCGCCGCGGATGCCCGGTCACCACGGTGCGGACGTGCTCGAGGGCGGCCCGCGGTTGGGGCGTACCGGAGAGGGTCAGGAACCCGTTGCCGGTGAAGACGTCGACACTCGCGCTGTCGTACGCGTCCGCGGCGACGGCGGCCGCGCAGATGGCTTCCAGCGTCCGGCCGAACGCGTCGTCGCGCCGGAACTCGGAGTCGAACCCGTAGAGGCTCGCGGCGTACGTCTCGCGCAGCGCGGCCTGCCGACGGTCGGGTGACGACATGCCGAGCCTCCTGGGGGGTGAGGTCTTCCGCCCCCGATTCGCCTCCGAGTGCCCGCCCGGTTGTCACGGGTTCGTCACGATGAACCCTTGTCGAACAGGGCAAAACCCCCATTCATGCGCAAGTCGGCGCCTGCGAGCCGGGTTCCCGCGCTCAACCCTGCTGGGCACGCCCTGTCCGTGCCCGGGCGGCCCAACCCAGTTCCGCGACGATGAGCACGCCGGCGACCAGGACCACGACCGCCACCACCCGGAGCGCCACGCCGGCCGCGTCGCTGTACGCGGCGACGACCGCCGCCGGGTGCTGCGGATCCGCCGCCAGCGCGGACACGACCGTGCGGGCGCCCGAGCCGCCGAGCCGGTGGGTGAACGTTGTGGTGAGCAACGTTCCGATCACCGCGACACCGAGGGCACTGCCGAGTTCGCGGGTGGTCGACTGCAGACCGCCCGCGACCCCGGCCCGGTGGGGAGGGAGGGCCGCGGAGATCGCGATGGTGAGAGTGGGCAGTGCGAGCGTGATCCCGGACCCGACGACGACCAACCAGACGGCGTAGACGGCGTACGGCTCGTCGAGCGCGGTGCCGAGGCCGAACAGCCCGACCGCCACGAGGCTGAAGGCAGCCGCCAGGACGGCCCGTTCCCCGACGCGGCCGACCAGGGCGGGCACCCGTGGTGCGGCGACGAGCAACGGCACCGTCATCGGGACCACCCCGAGCCCCGCCTGCAGCACCGAGAACCCCCGTCCGTACTGCAGCAGCGAGGCGTTGAGGTAGAAGAAGCCGAACATCCCGAAGAACACGACCAGCATGCCGAGGCACGCCGCCCGCAGCGCGGGGACACAGAACAACCGCGGGTCGAGCAGCGGTTCGGCCGAACGCAATGCGGTGAGCACCCAGGCGGCGCCCAGGGCGACAGCACCGACGAGGGCGACGACGACGGTGGCGCTGCCGAATCCCCTCGACGGACCCTCGATGATCGCGAGCAGCACCGCCGACACCGCGAGCGTCAGCAGCACCGCAGCGGCGGGATCGAGCGCCCGGGCGGTGCGGTCGCTGCGCGGTACGACGACCGCGACGGCAACTGTGCATACTGCAACGATCAGGGCGGCGGCCGTGAACAGCCACCGCCACGACCCGGACGTCAACAGCGCGCCGCCGCCGACGTTGCCGACGACGCCACCGACGCCCGACATGGCCGCCCACACCGCGATGGCACGCGGTCGGCGCGCCGGATCGGTGGCGTGGACGAGGACGGCGAGCGCGTTGGGCAGGACACCGGCGGCACCGATTCCCGTGACGACCCGACCCAGCAGCAGGACCGGGACGTCGACGGCGGCGGCCGAGACCACCGCGCCGACACCGAACACGAGCAGCCCCGCGAGCAGCACGCCCTTGCGCCCGAGCCGGTCGCCCAGCGCGCCGGCGGGCACGACCAGACACGCGAAGAACAGCACGTAGGCATCGACGATCCACAGCAGTTCCGACGACGACGGGTGCAGGTCGCTCGCCGCCAGTTGCGGCACGGCGAGGTTGATCGAGGCGACGAACCCGATCACCAGCACGGTGCAGGCGCACACCGCCGCGAGAACGGCGTTCGGCCGGGCGACACGGGAGGCGGTCGGTGTCGTGGCCACGCCCGGCCGGACCGGGTCGACCGCACCCGGACGCGTGATCACCGGTAGGCCCCGGCGAGGATGTCCTCGACGAGCGTGGGCCCGGTCGGCGTCCAGTGCACCAGTTCCCTGGTGGCGTCGCTGGTCGCGGTCATGTCGGTGCCGAAGAAGTGCCCGACGAACCCGAAGTGCCCGGCCGCGTCGGCCGGGTCGACCGAGGTGACGGGCAGGCCGAGCGACTCCCCCAGTGCCTCGGCGACGGCCCGCGTGCTGACGGCGGGTTCGGCCACGGCGTGCAGGCGGGATCCGGCCGGTGCGGACTCCAGGCCGAGACGGATGAGCCGGGCGGCGTCCACGCGGTGGACCGCGGCCCACTGCGTGGATCCGTCGCCGATGTAGGCGGAAACCCCGCGTTCGCGGGCGGCCGCGGCGAGGAAGGCGACGAAACCCCAGTCACCGACGCCGTGCACCGAGGGGGCGAAGCGGACGACGGCGGAGCGGACACCCCGGTCAGCGTGATCCAGGGCCAGGTTCTCGCTGCCGCCGCGGTCGGCGGTCGGGCCGACAGCGGGTGACGGGTCGGCCTCGGTGGCCGCCCGTCCCGCGACCAGGCCGGAGAGTCCGTTCGCGACGACCAACGGTCGGTCGGTGCCGTCCAGACCCGCGAGGATCGTCTCGACCGCGGCGCGTTCGGTCCGGTTGACCTCGTCCGGGTCGCCCCAGTCGTGCTTGTTGGCCAGGTGGACGACACCGTCCGCCGTGGCGACGCCGGCGCCCAGCGAGGCGAGGTCGTCGAGGTCGCCGGGCCAGGCCGAGGCGCCGGCGGCCTCCACGGC
>CAXUNA010000557.1:0-2957 GCA_964252095.1 uncultured Jatrophihabitans sp.
AACCACATCCGTGGCGGCGGGTCTCGGTCCGGGTGGGTCTCAGACGGCGTCGAGGCGGACCACGACGACCGAGAGCGGGGCCGAGCGCGGGGCGGGGAGGCCGATGTCCGTCAGCACGGCGCCACTGACGCCCGCGTCGGTGGCACCGGCGGGGGGCGCCCACTCCGGCCAGGCCGCCGGGTCGATCCGGGTGACCCGGTAGCGGCGGGCGGGGTCGAGGCCGGGCACGCGGAACGCCGGCGGTTCGTGCACCAGCTCGTCGAGCTGCACGTAGGCGACGACGGCCGTCGACGCGTCGTCGGCCACCACGCCGTGGACCCAGACGTCGTCGACCGCCGAGTCCAGCCGCACGACGCGGCCGGAGTGCAGCAGCCGGCGTTGCGCCCGGTGGACCTCGATCCAGCGACCGAGCTGTGCCAGTTCGTCGTCGGTCGCCGTGGTGATGTCCCACTCGATGCCGAAGTGGCCGAACAGGGCCGTTCCCGCGCGGAAGTCGAGCGGCAGCAACCGGTGCGTCTGGTGCGACGCCGGTGAGGACACGTGCGCGCCGAGGTACTCCGGCGGCACCAGCTGCGCGGTCCAACGCTGGATCGACTGCCGGGCGAGGGCGTCGTTCTGGTCCGACGTCCACACCCGCTCGGCCCGTTCCAGCACCTCGACGTCGATGCGCCCACCACCGGACGCGCAACTCTCCCATTCGACACGGGGGAATCTCGCGCGGAGCGCGTCGAGCAGCCGGTAGAACGCCGCGGTCTGCTCGTGGATCGCCGGCCGGCCGTCGACCCGTGCCGAACCGCCCTCGGGCATGTCGCGGTTGTGGTCCCACTTGACGTAGTCGACGGGGTAGGCCGCGAGAACGGCCGCGATCTGCTCGAGCACGTGCGCGAAGGCGCCCGGTTGGGTGAGGTCGAGGACCTGCTGGTGGCGCTCCTCCGGTGGCACGCGACCGCCGGTGGCGAGGATCCACTCGGGGTGCTCGCGGTGGAGCTCGGAGTCGGGGTTCACCATCTCCGGCTCGAACCACAGGCCGAACTGCATGCCCAGCTCGTGCACGCGGTCGACGATCGGCGCGAGACCGTCCGGCCAGACGTCGGGGGACACCGTCCAGTCGCCGAGCCCGGCGCGGTCGTGCCGCCGACCGCCGAACCAGCCGTCGTCGAGGACGTACCGCTCGACGCCGATGGCCTTCGCGCGCTCGGCGAGGGCGGTGAGGGTCGGGAGGTCGTGGTCGAAGTAGACCGCCTCCCAGACGTTGAGGGTCACCGGCCGGTCGGACGACGGGTGGGCCGGCGTGGAGCGCAGGTAACCGTGGAAGCGGGCGGCGAGGCCGTCGAGACCGTTGCTCGCTGCACCGATGTAGACCCACGGTGTGGAGTACGACGAACCGGAGCCGAGCGTGATCTCCCCGGGCAGCAGCAGTTCGCCGCCACCGAAGGACGTCACCGTGGGCGAGGACTTGCCCAGCGGGACCCGCTCCAGCCGGTGCGTGTGGTTGCCGCTCCAGGCGACGTGTGTGCCCCACACCTCGCCGTGCCCGAACCCGAACGCGTCGGTACCCGCCACCAGCACGGTGGCGGCGTCGAAACTGGTCTTGCCGCGGCGGTTCTCGCGCAGCCACAGCCCGTCGGTGACCCGGTGGCGCTGCGGGCTCCGCTCGCGGGCCCACCGGCCGGTGAAGTCGAGCACCTCCGTGACGCGGTCGGGCAGGGGCACGACCACGTCGAGATGGTCGACGACGTAGGGGGAATCTCCCGTGTTCGTCAGCGTGTGCCGAAGTCGTAGCAGCCCGCCCGGCACCGCCTCGACCGCGGTCCGCAGCGCGAGACCGGCGGCACCGTCGACCGCCTCGATCGTGGCACCCTGCACCGATGCGGTGACCACGGCGTCGCCGAACGCCGACGACCACGCGCCCGGTTCGGCGCCCGAGCGGTGTCCGGACAGCCCCGGGCGCCCGAACCACGTCCGCGACGCCTCGGGCAGCAGCGAGGTCAGCGCCGGGTCGGACCGGTCGCGGTCGGGCCCCGCGACCGGCTCCTGCAGGGTCGCGACGTCGGCCGCCGTGAGGGCCGGGTCGACGACCCCCACCCACGCCACCGACGGCAGCCGGTCGGCGTGTTCGACCAGCACCAGGCCGGTGCCACCGACCGCGCCGACCAGGTGGGCCGTCACGCCGTGATCTCGCGGAAGAACAGACCCAGCTTCGCGTCGCGGGGCCACAGCTGGTGCAACGGCAGCACCCCCGGACCGCACGCGGCGGTGCCGATGCCGTTCTGCGCCACGTCGAGGTTGACGTGGACCCGGTCGCGGGGCGTGAGGTCGACGGCCTGCTGCGCCGCGTCGAGGTCCTCCGACGTCCAACGCCGGACGGTCAGGTCGAACCGTGACTCGCACTCGATCCGCAGACCGGTCGTTGCACCCTGCAACGTCGCCCACTTCGCGCCACGACGGTTGCCGTTCTCCTGCGGGTAGACGTACGGCGTCTGCAGATCGTCCACCGACGAGCTCCACTCACCCAGCCGGGTGGCGGCGTGCGTGTCGGCGTACGACTCGCCGGGGCCGAAGCCCTGCCAGCCGACCCGGTCGACGTCACCGGGCAGCGACAGCCGCAGACCCAGCCGGGGCAGCACGCACGGCCACGTGCCCCACGGCTCGAAGTGCACCCGCAGGTCCAACCCGTCACCGAGCTGCGTCCAGCGGTAGGTGGTGGTGAAGCCGCAGTCCGCTGCCGCCGGCGCGGTGCGCACGACCACGACGAACGCGTCGTCGGTGCGCTGCGTCGAGAGCAGGCGGTGCTGCAGCCGGTCGAGACCGACCGCGCGCCACTGCCGCTCGACCGAGACCCCGTGCTCGCCGTGGTCGTTGTCGGTGGGGGCACGCCACAGGTCGAGCTGCGGGCCCTCCACCGCGATCGACCCGATGCGCACGAGCCGGCCGGACGCGTCGAACCACTCGGCGGG
>CAXUNA010000558.1:0-2956 GCA_964252095.1 uncultured Jatrophihabitans sp.
GCCATCGCCGCGGCCCTGCTCGACCGGATGGCGGCCGACCACGGCGCGGTCCTCCCGCTCGTGGCCGAGGTGGAATCCGCTGCGCGGCGTGCCGGGAATCGGGGGTTGCCTGCGCCCGGTTGCCCACCGCGGTCGACGGGCGGTCGGAGGTCCTGCTGCCGCACCTGCGGGCCGAGCAGGACGAGGCGATGCCGCTGGTGTCCGGCACCCTCTCGGCCGCGGACCGGGCGGAGTGGGACCACCGCACCGACGTCGAGGGCCGCCGCGCGTGCGCGCAGCGGTGGGGCCCGGAGGTGGCGTGCGGGCCGGCCGTCGGAGGCGTTGTCGGCCCGGGGTGCGACGCTCGGGTCCATGACGACGACGGTGCTCGCGCCGCTGGGCCGGTTCTCGCTCGCGGAGGCGCTCGACTTCGGGTTCGGCCCGCAGCGGGCCCACCCCGGCGAGCCGGTGATGCGGCTGGCCTTCACGGTCGACGGCTACAGCGAACAGGCCGCGGTCGCCGTCCGCCAGGCGGAGGCCGACGGCGAGGTCACCGTCGAGGTGATCGGCCGGGCCGACCCCGAGGCCGTCACGGCCCAGGTCGCGCGGGTGCTCTCGCTCGACGTCGACGCCACCGGGTGGGACGCGCTCGGAACCCGCGACCCGCTGATCGGGCGGCTGCAGGGCGCGCGGCCCGGGTTGCGGCCACCGCTGTTCCACTCGGCCTACGAGGCGACGGCGTGGGCCGTGCTGTCCGCCCGCCGGCCGGCGCAGCAGATGGCCGTGCTGCGCGAGCGGTTGTCGTCGGTGCACGGCGCCACGTTCGAGGTCGCCGGTGAGACCCGGTACGCGTTCCCCACGCCGGAGCAGCTGCTCGCGGTCCGGGAGTTCGACGGCCTGCCCCTGGTCAAGCTGCAGCGCCTGCACGGCGTGGCCCGCGCCGCGGTCGAGGGCCGGCTGGACACCGCCACGTTGCGCGCGGCCGACCCGCGGCAGGTCGACGCCGAGCTGCAGGAGCTCGACGGCATCGGCCCGTTCTACGCGATGCTCGTGACCGTCCGTGCGCTCGGCCACACCGACCTGCTGCCGGCCGGCGAGAACCTGCTGCTCGAGGTGCTGGGCGAGCTGTTCGACCGGGACTCGGCGGTCACGCCGGCGGAGTTCGAGCAGCTCGCGGAAGCCTGGCGGCCGTGGCGGACCTGGGCCGGCGTGTTCATCCGGTCGGCCGGCCCGCGGCTGCTGCCGCCGGATTCCGAGGTCGGCCGCCGCAGCACCTCGAAGTGACCGTCAGTCCCGCTTCTCGGTCGACGCGCGGTAGATCTGCTCGACGGACGCCTCGAGCTGCGCGGTGAACTGGTCGTCGGTCTGGCCGTCGGCGAGGTCGTCGAGCAGGGCCCGGGAGAAGCTCGCGATCATGCTGTGGTCGGTCGCGAGCCGGGCGCAGGCCTCGTCGCGGTCGTAGCCGCCGGACAGCGCGAGCACCCGCACCACCCGTGGGTCCGCGGCGAGGTCGGCGTAGAGATCGGTGACGCTCGGCAGCGTCAGCTTGAGCATGACGCGGGCGTCGTCAGGCAGCCCCGCCACCCGCGCGACCAGTGCATCGTGCAACAGTGCTTCGGCTTCGGCCTTGTCGGGACTGCCGATGCTCACCTCCGGCTCGAGGATCGGGACCAAGCCGGCGGCCCGGATCCGCTCCCCCACCTCGACCTGCTGGTCGACGATGTCGACGATCCCGCGTTCGTCGGCGTGCGCGATCACCGAGCGCATCTTGGTCCCGAAGATCCGGTGCCGTTGCGCCCGCTCCAGCAGGTCGTCGAGGCTGGGGATGGGCTTCATCAGCTGGACGCCGTTCTCCTCCGCGGCCAACCCGAGGTCGACCTTGAGGAACGGCACGACCTGCTTGACGTCCCAGAGGTACCGCGCGGTCGGCTGCCCCTCGATCTCGCGCTCCATCGTCTGCTCGAACAGGATGGCGGCGAGGACGCGCGAGCCGTCGAACGCCTCGTTCGTGATCACCCGGGTGCGCATGGCGTGGACGAGGTCGAACATCTCGGCGTCGGAGCTGTAGCGGTCCTCACCCACCCCGTAGGCGGCGAGCGCCTTCGGTGTGCTGCCCCCGCTCTGGTCCAGCGCGGCGAAGAACCCGGCACCGGTGGCGACCTTGTCGAACTGCGTGGCGTCCATGTCCCCCATCCTGCCCGTTCGGGGCCGGGTCCCGTCACGGCGCCCGATCCGACGAACACGTTCGTCCGAGCCGTTGCCGTCGACGAACATGTTCGTTACGATCGTGTTCGTGACCAGCGCATCGTCGACCCCCGCCACCCGTCGTGAGCGACCGGCCAAACCGGCCCTGACCCGCGCCGGCATCGTCGCGGTGGCGGTGCGCGTCATGAACGAGGAAGGGCTGGAGCGGGTGACGATGCGCCGCATCGCGACCGAACTCGACACCGGCCCGGCGTCGCTCTACGTCTACGTCGACAACACCGCCGAGCTGCACGGCGCGATCCTCGACGAGCTGCTCGCCGGCATCACGCTGCCGAAGCGGCCGCGCGCCGCGAGCTGGCAGGCCACCGTCGTGCGGCTGCTGGTCGAGTACACCGAGGTGCTCGTGGCGCACCCGAGCCTCGCCCGGTCGGTCGTCACGCTCCGGCCGTCGGGCCCGCACTACCTCGATCTGCTCGACGCCCTGCTCGCCGCGATGCGGACCGGTGCGGTACCCACCCGCCAGGCGGCGTGGGGTGTCGACCTGCTGCTGCAGCAGGCGAGCGCCATCGCCGCCGAGCACGCCACCCGGCGTGACGCGGTCGAGGCGCGGCACGAGGAACAGGAGCAGGAACTCGCGGTGCGCGAGGCGGACGCCGGCCACGCCGGCATCGCCTGGGCGCGCGACGACCTGTTCGCGGGATCCGGTCCCGAACGCCTGCAGTGGGCGTTCCAGGCGCTGCTCACCGGCATCGCCACCGTGACCGCCCCGCAC
>CAXUNA010000559.1:0-2947 GCA_964252095.1 uncultured Jatrophihabitans sp.
GCGTGCAGCAGCACCTCCACCTCGGTCCCGACCAGCTCGGCGTTGGCGTCCCACGAGATCTGCTCCTGCAGCGCGGTCAGCCGCCCGTACCGCTCGGCGACGACGTCCGCCGGGACCTGCCCCGCCATCGTCGCCGCGGGCGTGCCGGGGCGCGGCGAGTACTGGAACGTGAACGCGCTGGTGAACCGGGAGGCGGCGACGACCTCGAGGGTGGCGGCGAAGTCGGCCTCGGTCTCGCCGGGGAACCCCACGATGATGTCGGTGGTGATCGCCGCGTGCGGGATCGCCGCGCGGACCCGGTCGATGATCCCGAGGTAGCGCTCGCTGCGGTACGAGCGGCGCATCGCCTTGAGCACCGCGTCGGACCCCGACTGCAGCGGCATGTGCAGCTGCGGGCAGACCGCCGGGGTCTCGGCCATGGCGGCGATGACGTCGTCGGTGAAGTCGCGCGGGTGGGGGCTGGTGAAACGCACCCGCTCGATGCCGTCGACCGCACCGACCGCGCGGAGCAGCCCGGCGAACGCGGCCCTGTCGCCGAACGCGCGGCCGTAGGAGTTCACGTTCTGGCCGAGCAGCGTCACCTCGACCACGCCGGCGGCGGCGAGCGCCTCGACCTCGGCGAGGATCTCCCCCGGCCGGCGGTCGCGTTCCGGTCCACGCAGGCTCGGCACGATGCAGAACGTGCAGGTGTTGTCGCAGCCGACCGACACCGAGACCCACGCCGCGAACGGTGACGCCCGGTGCGCGGGCAGGTCCGACGGGAAGGCCTGCAGCGACTCGACGATCTCCACCTGCGGCTCACGGTGCCGGCGGGCCCGGTCGAGCAGCACGGGCAGGGTCGCGAGGTTGTGGGTGCCGAACACGGCGTCGACCCACGGCGCCCGCTCGGTGATGCCGCCCCGGTCCTTCTGGGCCAGGCACCCGCCGACCGCGATCTGCATCCCCGGCCGGTGCTGCTTCGCGGTGAAGGCCCGGCCGAGGTTGCCGTAGAGCTTGTTGTCGGCGTTCTCGCGCACCGCGCAGGTGTTGAACACCAGCAGGTCGACGTCGTCGCCGGCCTCGGGCGCGGCCGGGGTGTAGCCGTCGGCCTCGAGCAACCCCGCGAGCCGCTCGGAGTCGTGGACGTTCATCTGGCACCCGTAGGTGCGGATCGCGTAGGTGCGGGGTGGCTCGGCGACGGAGAGGCTCATGGCGCGCCCGAGGATACGTGCCGACGCCGCCCGTCCGTGCCCGCCGTGTTGGTCGACCCCGGGTCGGCCCCGGGTCGGCCCCGGGTCAACCCTCGGGCAGCGCGTAGAGACGTCGGACGCTCGAGCCGGTGCGGGTGACGTCGGTGCCGTAGACGTGCAGCGAGACCGCCGGGGCCTCGCCGTCGTGGCGCACGACGTGGATGTCGCCGGGCGGCACGAACCCGTCCACGCCGCCCGCGGTGGACCGGGCGACGCCGTGGGCGACCAGCCGGTCGCCGTCCGCGCTGAGGGCGTAGCGGGTCTCGACCTCGACGCCACGGTGTACCCCGACCACGCCCCACGTGACGTGGTCGTGCACCGGGGTCGCTGCTCCTGCGGACCAGACCAGCGCCACGAGGGAGAACCGGCCGGCCGGGTCGACGTGCAGCACCTGCTCGCGGCTGCCGTCCGGGCCGGGATCGGCGAAGCCCGCGTCCAGCAGGTCCAGGTCGGCAACGCGCTCGCGCAGCACGGCGGTGACGGCGTCGACCGCTGCGTGCGGGGTGGCGGTGGCGTCGACGGCGGCGGTGAGGGCGTCGATCAACCGGGCCAGGGCGGTGGCCACCGGGTCAGTGGGCGATCTCGGTGGCGCGGCTCTCCCGGACCACCGTCACCCGGATCTGGCCGGGGTAGGTGAGCTCGTCCTCGATCTCCTTGGCGATCTCGCGGGCCAGCACCGACGCGGCCAGGTCGTCGACGTCACCGGGACTCACCATCACCCTGACCTCGCGACCGGCCTGCATCGCGAACACCTTCTCGACGCCGGGTTTCGTGGACGCGATCTCCTCGATCCGGCCCAGGCGGGTCACGTAGGACTCCAACGCCTCCCGGCGCGCGCCCGGCCGCGACGCGGAGCAGGCGTCGGCGGCCTGGGTGAGCACGTCGAGGATCGAGTGCGGCGGGACCTCGTTGTGGTGGGCCTCGACGGCGTAGGCGATCTCCTCGGTCTCCCCGTGGCTGCGCAGCAGCGCCGCCCCGACCACGGCGTGACTGCCCTCGGACTCGTGGGTCAGTGCCTTGCCGATGTCGTGCAGGAACGCGGCCCGCTTGACCGGTGCCGGGTCGATCCCGATCTCCGCGGCCATGATCGCGCCGAGGTGGGCCGACTCGACCAGGTGGCCGAGCACGTTCTGGCCGTAGCTGGTGCGGTACTTCAGGCGCCCGATGGTGGGGATCAGCCGCTCGTCGACCCCGGTCAGGCCGAGCTCGGCGAGGGCGTCGCGCGCGGCGCGGTCGCAGAGGGCGTCGACCTCGGCCTTGCTGTGCTCGTACGCCTCCTCGATGCGGTGCGGGTGGATCCGGCCGTCGGTGACGAGGCGCTCCAGCGTCAGCCGGCCGATCTCGCGGCGGACCGGGTCGAAGCACGACAGCAGCACCGCCTCGGGCGTGTCGTCGATGATGACGTTGACGCCGGTCACCGACTCGAAGCTGCGGATGTTGCGGCCCTCGCGGCCGATGATCCGCCCCTTCATCTCGTCGCTGGGCAGCGGCATCACGCTGACCACCGATTCCGAGGTCTGGTCGCTCGCGACCCGCTGCACGGCGTCGGACACGATCCGCCGGGCCGTGGCGGTCGCGTCGGCCCGCGCCTCGGTCTCGATGGCGAGGGTGAGCGTCGCGGCGTCACGGCGGGCCGCCGCCTCGGCGTGCGCGGTGCCGACGGCGCGCGCCACCACCGGCGTCAACCCGGCGCCCTGCCCCAGCGCGGCGTCGCGGGC
>CAXUNA010000560.1:0-2933 GCA_964252095.1 uncultured Jatrophihabitans sp.
TGGTCGTCCCCGCCCTGGCCGACTGGAGCTTCGTCACCGTCATCGAGGACGACGAGCCCGTCACCCACCGGCGCGATCTGCAGCTCCAGCCAGGACTCCCGCACGGCGTCGAACACCTCGTGGTGCGCCGCCTCGCGCGTGGCCGCCACCTCGGCGAGCAGCCGACGGCCCTCGGGGCCGCCGAGCCCGGCCACCACCTCACCAACCGGGCGCTGCACGGCGGCCGCGGTATCGACACCGAGCGTCGCGGCGGCGAGCCCGCTGATCCGGACGACCCGACCGGCGGCGTCCAGGACCAGGACACCGCTGCCCACCGCAGGCGACACGGTCGCCTGCTCCGGGGCGGCGTCCGGCACGGTCACACCGGCATCTTCCCGCGCCGCGGCGGCGATGTCGCAACGACCCACGGCTGAACCGGGCCGGTGCCCTGATTGGTGGTGGATGCAACAGATGCCCGGTCGCCGCGTTCGCGCCGGCCGGGCTCACCGCGTGCCGGCCGGTGGCTCGAGACGGTCGCCCGCGACGAGGGTGCCGGCCTGCTTGACCTGGCGGTCGATCACGCTCACCTCGGCGGCCTCGACACCCGGCAGCGAACCGACACGGTCGGACGAGAACTCGAACAGCTCGTCGAGGTCGCGGAAGTGCACCACCGCGTGGAGGTTGCTCCGCCCGGACACCGCCGCGACGAACCCGACCTCGGGCAGCCGCGCGAGGGTGCTCCCGACGGCCTTGACGCGGGAGGGGTGGACCCGCAGCCAGAGGTTCGCCCGGGCGTGGAAGCCCAGCGCCTGCGGGACGATCTCGACGTCGATGCGGGCCACGCCGTGCGAGACCAGGATCCCCAACCTCCGCGTCACCTGCCCCGGGCTCAGACCGGCCGCCGACCCGAGCGCCACGAGGCTCGCCCGGCCGTCGACCGCGAGCGCGGACAGCAGCTGCTCGTCCCGCGCGTCGAGGCCGGGGCCCAGGTCGGCCGCGGTGGCCGGTTCCCGGAACGGCGGGCCCGACGCCCCCAGGTCCGCCTCCTGCTCCGCCGTCAGCACCCCGGTGAGAGCGGCCCAGTAGTGGCCCCGCCCGCCGAGGAACTGGCGCAGGACGACGGCGACCTCGAGGTCGAGCACCGCGGCCGCCCGCGGGATCCGGCGGGCGACCAGGTCCTCGCGGTCCTGTGGCGAGCGCGACCGCACCGCGAACGTCACCTCGGCACCGGCGGCCGAGAGCGACACCCAGCTGACGTCGTCGCGGTGGGCGACCGCCTGGGCGATGGCCGCTCCGCTCCCCGGTCGGCACCGGAGCCGGACCGTCCACTCGATCTGGCCGAGCGCCCGCGGGTCGACGATCCCGGCCACGCGCAGGACGCCTGCTCGGCGCAACCGGCCGTACCGGCGCGACACCGTCGGCTCGGACACGCCGAGCACCGTGGCCACGGCGGCGAACGGCACCCGCGGATCGATCTGCAGGGCCCGCACCAGACGGAGATCGTCAGGGTCGAACGTGTGGGAATCATTCATCCGGACCACCCTCCTGTTGCACGATCGCACACCAAGGCCGCGATCCGGCCCGTGGTCCCGTCGCGCCGGCCGACACTGGGTGCTCCGGGACGAGCCGGCGGGGCGAGCGGGCACGTGACGTCGGGCGGCGCGACGGCGCGGTCCGGTCTCGACCTCCGACGGCCTCCGCACCGCCCACCCTGCTGCGACGACGAGAGGAACCACCGTGAGCGACACGGACGACACCGCGAAGACCGCCCTGGTCGTCGGCGCCTCGCGGGCCATCGGTCTCGCGCTGGCCGCCGCGCTGCAGGAGCGGGGGTGGCGCGTCGTCGCCACCGAACGAGGCCACTCCGCCGAGCTGCACGAGCTGGAGCAGCGCACGGGCGGCGGGGTGAGCATCGAACACCTCGACGTCACCGACCCGGATCAGATCGTGGCACTGCGCAACCGTCTCACCGGCACCCGCGTCGACCTGTTGTACGTCAACGCGGGAGTCACCGACGAGGATCTCCCGATCGCGGCGGTCACCACCGACGACTTCGTGCACGTGGTGGTCACGAACGCCCTGAGCCCGCTGCGGGTGGTGGAGGGGCTCGGCTCCCTCGTGCCGCCCGACGGGACCATCGCGGTGATGTCGTCGCGGCAGGGCAGCGTCAGCCTCAACGAGACCGGCGGCCACGAGGTCTACCGGGCGAGCAAGTCCGCGCTCAACCAACTCGTGCGCTCCTACGCCGCCCGTCACCACGACGATCCCCGCACCCTGCTGCTGATCCACCCCGGCTGGGTGCAGACGGAGCTGGGCGGCCCGGGTGCCCCGCTGACGGTCGCCGAGAGCGTGCGTGGCGTCGTGGACGTCGTCGAACGGCATGCCGGTGACGGCGGGTTGCAGTTCCTCGACCACCGCGACCGCGTCGTGCCGTGGTGACGGCCGACCGTCGATCCGGTTGCGCAGCAGGGGAAAGCGCGCTTCCGGTCAGCGGGGCCGCACTTCGGGCCCGGCCAGCACCCCGGTGTCCACGACCTCCCGCGCCAACTCGGCGACCTTGCGGTTGCTGTTCTGCGAGGCGACCCGCAGCATCGTGAACGCCTCGACCTCGGTCACGAGCCGCATGGTCATGATCACGCCCAGTGCAGTACCGATGACGCGGCTGTTGACCAGCGCGCGTTCGAGATGGACCGCGTTCGCCCTGGCCACCGACGCGGTCACCGCCAGCGCGCCGATGGTCGCGATCACCGCCGCGAGCGTCTCGGCCGCCGCGTCGAAGCCGTCCTGCTCGCAGCTGTAGAGGGTCAGCGACGCCCGGATGTCCGGTTCGCCGTCGAAGGTCAGGGGCAACGAGAGCAGGCTGGCCACACCGGTCGCCGTCGCCGTCGCGCCGAACTCCGGCCACCGGACGTCGCGGGCCAGGTCGCCGACGCGCACGGCGGTCGCCGCCGGCC
>CAXUNA010000561.1:0-2932 GCA_964252095.1 uncultured Jatrophihabitans sp.
CCGGCGGGTCGTCGGCCGCCGGCGGATCGCCTGCGCCGTGGCCGTTGCCCGACGGCGGGCCGCGGTAGTCGGAGAAGAAGTCGTGCCAGGCGGGGTCGACGCTGTCGGGGTCGGTCCGGTACCGCTCGTACATCTCCTCGACGAGCCACTCGTTCGGGCCGAAGCCCTCGGGGTCGGAGGAGGAGGTGTGGGACGTCAGGTCTGTCGTCGTCACGGGAAGTGCAGCCGCCCATCGCATGCGTCGTGACGCTCCACCGGAGAGCGCCGGTCGTGTGACCCGCGGCCCACGCCGAACCCTGGCGACCCGACGCACGGACGCGGCCGGAGGTCGACGCAGCGGTGCGTCGGCATCCGGTTGGTTTCCCTCAGGTTACGCGCGACGGGCCGCCGTGTCCCTCGGAACACGCAGTGAAGCGGGGCACGCTCAGGTGGCGCCGGCCGCCGACGCGACCGTCGGCGCGGTGAACGCGGTGGCGCACGCGGCGTACCCGGCGCGGGTCAGCGCCGCGGTGTCGACCCCGACCGTCCCCAGCGCGAGGGCCGCGGCGAACGCGGACTCGACCTGCGTGCGGTCGCCGCTGCGGACCGCGGTGCGCAACACCTCCAGCCGGGTCTCCCACGGCGCCATCGAGGCGACCGCGGGCTCCAACCAATCGGTGCGGAGCACCACGGCGGCGTCCGACGGCTGACCCGCCTCCCGGGCCTTGCTCACCGCCTCCTCGACCAGGTCGAACCGGCCGAGCGCGAAGACCAGCGCGGTGTCGGGGGTGGCGGGGTCGTAGCGGTCGAGCTCGGACGTCCCGCGGGTGACGTCGTCGCAGATGTCCCGGACGTGCTGCACCGAGGCGCCGCAGGCGGTCAGGGCGCCGACCAGGCCGAGTGCGAGGACCGCGGCGCCCACCCGGCGGATCACGTGATGTCGCGGCGCAGCGACGTGGTGAGCCCGAGCCCGACCAGGACGACCGTCCACCCCACCAGGATGAGCACCCCGCCCGCGAGCGGCAGCAGGTCCACGCCGTTGATCGTGTCGGTGCCGCCGATGCTGGCCGCGCCGCCGCCGGGCAGGTAGGGGAACGCGTACTTGACCCCGGGGATGACGACGAGCAGGTTCTCCACGACCACGACGTAGATGACGCCGACGACCACGCCGACGATCTGGTTGCGGGCGAGCGCCCCGAACCCGAACCCGAGCAGGCCGTACAGCACCACCACCACGAACGCCTTGACGATCGGGACGACCACGCCGTTCGGCCCGGTGGCCTCCACGTCGAGACCGCGGGCGGCGAGCCACGGCAGTCCGATGGCGACCTGGATGACGATCGTGGCGAACGCGTAGACCGCGCCGACCACGACCATGGTGAGGCCCTTGGCGACGACGACCTGCCACCGCTTCGGCGTCGTGAGCAGGGTGGGCGTGATGGTCTGGTAGCGGTACTCGGTGGTCACGATCAGCACGCCGAGGACGAACACCGCGACGAACGCGGTGGCCGCGTTGGCGAAGATGTTCGGCACCTCGTCGTTCGACAGCTGGGAGTCCCCGGCGATCGGGCCGATGACCGTGAGGGCGCCGAGGGCGAGGGTGGCGACGAGCAGCCAGAACCAGACCTGGGTGGTGCGCAGCTTGATCAGCTCGGCGCGGAACAACCGGATCACTGCGGGGCTCCCGAGGTCAGCGAGAAGAACAGTTGCTCGAGGTCGAAGCCGTCGTCGCGGAGTTCGTGCAGTTCGACGCCGGCGAGGAACGCGGCGTGCCCGATGTCGGTGATGCCGGCGCCGCGCACCCGTACGAGCCCCGGCTCGCCGCCGTCGGTGACGCTCACACCGGGCAGGTCCGCCTGCAGTCGCTCCACGAGCGGCGCCGGGGTCGGGGTGCGGACGACCACGGAGTCGCTCGCCGCCGCGAGCTCCCTGATCGAGCCCTCGCGCACCAGCCGGCCGTGGTCGAGGATGACCACCCGGTCGGCCATCGCCTGCATCTCGGCGAGCTGGTGGGAACTGACCAGCACGGTGCGGCCGTCGTCGGCGAGGTGACGCAGGAACCCGCGCAGCCAGCGGATGCCGTCGGGATCCAGGCCGTTCGCGGGTTCGTCGAGGATGAGCACCTGCGGGTCGCCGAGCAGGGTCGTCGCGAGGCCGAGCCGCTGCCGCATGCCGAGCGAGTAGCCACGGACCTTCTTGCGGGCGGCGTCGGTGAGCCCGACCTGCGCGAGCACCTCGTCGGCCCGCTTCTCGGGCAGACCCGCGGCGGCGCAGTACACGCGCAGGTGGTTGCGGGCGGTCCGGCCCGGGTGGAAGCTCGCGGCCTCGAGGGCCGCGCCGACGGTCCGGAGCGGGTCGGGCAGCGCCGAGAACCGTCGGCCGCCGATCGTCGCGGATCCCCCGGACGGCGCGACCAGGCCGAGCAGCATGCGCAGGGTGGTGGTCTTGCCCGCCCCGTTGGGGCCGAGGAAGCCGGTGATCGAGCCGGGTTCCACCGAGAACGACAGGTGGTCGACGGCCGTGAAGGCGCCGAACCGCTTGGTGAGGTCGTCGACGACGATCCGGCCGCCGGCGTCGGCGCGCGGGTCGGTGGCGGGTGCGGCGGTGGTCACGATGACGTCCACGGGGTCGCTGTCACCCGGGACAGTCTGGACCATCCGGGTATGACCCCGACACAGGGGACACTGTGTTCCACGCGCTCAGCGCGTCGTGAACGTTTCCGGGAGCCCGGATCCCCGTCCGTTGCAGACTGCACCAGTAGAGGAGCACCCGTCGTGCCAGCCGTCGTCGCGTCCAACCGCGGCCCCCTGACCGTCACCGTCGACGACGAGGGCGAGGACCGGGTCGAACGCGGGGGCGGCGGCCTGGTCACCGGGATGGTCGCGGCGCTCGAGCAGGCCGACGCGGCCGGCTGGGTGTGCGCCGCGCTCCCCGCCCGCGCGCGCGCGATCGC
>CAXUNA010000562.1:0-2928 GCA_964252095.1 uncultured Jatrophihabitans sp.
CGTCGCCTCCGGCGTCGGGGGCGCGACGAGCTCGACCGGCGGCATGCCGATGGGGATGATGCCGATGGGCGCGGGCATGGGCGGCGGCGGCATGGACGGCGCCCGGCGCAGCCCGGCGTGGCTGGTCGAGACCGACGACGTGTGGGGAGAGCAGTCGGTCGTCGCGCCGAGCGTGGTCGGCGACGACGCCCCGCCGGTGGATCCGCGGCCGTGGATGAACGGGCGCTGACCCGTGGGCGCCACCGACCACTTCAAGGTCCGGCCGACCGCCCTCGACACCGAGGCGCAGGCGGCGACCGAGCAGGGGACCACGCAGCAGCAGGTCTCGACGGCCGTCACGAGCAGCCCGCCCGCCGCCGACGCGTTCGGCAAGGTGCCGGCCTCGGAGCGGTTCGCGCAGTTCAACACCACGACCCTCGAGGGTCTCGGCGAGATCATCGACGACCAGACCACGGCGGTGAAGACCGTGGCCCAGGGCGTCGAGGACAGCGCCGACGGGTACCGCACCGCCGACGCCCAGATCGCCGCGGAGTTCGACAAGCTCGCGGCCACGGCGGGTCAGCAGAAGCCGCAGCCGGTGGCGTCGGCATCCGGACAGGCCGCCACGGGAGCGTTCGCCGACCAGATCAACGCCAACCGCGGCAAGGTGCAGACCGCGCTCACCGACGAGCAGGCCAAGCTCACCTCGTTGCAGACCCAGCTCGCGGCCGACCCCGACTCCTCGGCGCTGCAGCACCAGGTCGACCAGTCGCAGCGCAAGGTCGACCTCTACGGCGACATCATCAGCAACAACCGCAAGGTCGTGACGTTCGACCCCACGGGCAACGGCCGGATCGTCGAGATGGTCGGCGACATCAACGCCGACACGAAGAACGTCGTGGTCTACACGCCCGGCACGTTCGCCCGGATGGCCAACGAGCAGGACGCCTACAACGTCGTCAACTCGTTCGTGCAGGCCTCGCCCGACAGGTCGCTCGCCGGATTCGTCTACCAGGACGGCGACTTCCCGCAGAACCTCGTCACCCAGGCGCCGGATCCGTCGTACTCGCAGGCCATGGCGCCCCGCCTCGCGGACTTCAGCCACCAGCTGGACAGCCAGATCGCGGCGAACGCGCCGGGCGCCGACGTGACGACCACCGGCATGGCATGGTCCTACGGCGGCGCCACGCTCGGGCTCGCGGACAAGGCCGGTTCCACGTTCGACAACGAGATCTACGTCGAGGGCGCCGGCATGGGCCACGGCGTGTGGAACGCGTCGGACCTGCAGTCGGGGGTCACCCGGTACGCGATGACCGCCCCGCTCGACCCGATCCAGCTCACCCAGGGCACCGAGATCGCGGGCATCGGCCACGGCGCCGACCCCGACCAGTTCCCCGGCAACATCCCGCTCGACACCGGCGACTTCACCAGCGGGTGGCCGATCACGTACCAGCACGACGGCTGGACGCAGGTCCACAGCGACGCGTGGTGGAATCTGTACCACGTGATGACGGGTGGTCCGGTGACGAGTGGGGGTGACGTGCGATGACGCTCGACGCCGACGAACTGCAGGCGCTCGCGGTGCAGGTACGCGGTCTGGTGGACCGGGTCGCCCGGCTGTTCGGCGGCGCGGCCGAGGAGGGCCATGCCGCCGTCGACGCGCCGACGCTCGAGGCGAACACCGCCGGCCCCAGCCGGTACGACGGCTGGGAGCACCTCGTGCGCGTCCCCGTCCCGGCCGACGCCGTCGAGCGCCTCGACGGTCCGGTCCGGGATCTGCTGGTGGACGAAGGCTTCGAGGAGGTCGACCGGTCGTCGGACACCGAGGTCGCCCGGCAGTTCCGGGCCACCCCCGCCGCGGGGCTGCGCGCCGATCTCGGCGTGCAGATCGCCCGCAACGGCAAGGGCGATGTCGTGATCGGTGCCTCAGCGTCCGGCTGAGACCGTGATCTCGACGGCCATGTCCGGCAGCGCGAGCCGGGTGACGCCGACCAGCGTCGCGGGCGGGGTGGCGCCGACCGTGTCCAGCCGCTCGACCACCCGGGCGTACTCGGCCATCGCGGCGTCCACGTCGGTCACGTAGACCGTCATCGTCAGCACGTCGCGCAGGTCCATGCCGCCCCGGGCGAGCAGGTCCTCGACGTTCAGCATCGCCTGCGTGAGCTGCGGGCCCGTGCCGCCGGGGACGACAGCTCCGTCGGCGCCGATCGCCCCCTGCCCGGCGAGGCTCAACAACCGTTGCGGGAACGGCCGTTCCTGCCCCTGGTCGTACCGGAAGGCGTCGACCGACAACGGCGACGGGTTGATGTGGGTGACCGGGGCCGGCCCGGCGTGCGTGGTGGTCATGGGCGGAACGGTGCCCGCTCCCCCTTGCGGGTCGCTTGCGATCCGCTGTCGAATGGCCCGGTGCAGGCGAGCTTCGACGGCCCGGTCTTCGAGTGGCGTGGCCCGGCACCGCACCACTTCGTCGAGGTGCCCGACGACGTGGCGGACGAGATCGCGTCGATCGCGTCCGAGGTCTCGTACGGCTGGGGGGTCATCCCCGCCACCGTCGTCCTCGGCGGATCGACCTTCACGACCTCGCTGTTCCCGCGCGAGGGCGGGTACCTCGTGCCGCTGAAGCTCGCGGTGCGTCAGGCCGAGCAGGTGGCGGTGGGCGACGTCGTCGCGCTCGAGCTCACCATCCGCTGACGCCACGCCGCACCGAGCACCACGGCGACGACGCCCGCCACCGCCAGCAGCGCCCAGCCGCTTAAGCCGAGCACCACGTGGGGGGCGCCGCCGGCGACGCCCGACGCCGCGCGCACCGACCCGTGCAGCACCCGCACCCCCGACGCCGTGCAGCCGAGGTACACGGCGAGGAACAGCGCCGTCGGGATCGCGACCAGTTCCGACAGGGTCACCACACCGGTCCCGACGCCCACCAGCACGACGGCGCCGACCACGGCC